>DASSHL010000497.1:0-9310 GCA_035692845.1 Gemmatimonadales bacterium | reverse complement strand
GCCGAAACGGTCGTGACGATGTCATCGGTAGCGATGGCAATGTGCTGGCAGCCCGGGCCACGGTAGAACTCGAGATACTCGTCGATCTGGCTCTTCTTCTTGCCCTCGGCTGGCTCATTGAGCGGGAACTTGATCCGGCCGTTTCCGTTGGCAACCACCTTCGACATGAGCGCCGAGTATTCGGTGCTGATCGCCTTGTCGTCGAAGGAAATGAGGTTGTAGAAGCCGAGCACTTTCTCGTAGAACCCGACCCACTCATTCATCTTGCCGAGCTCGACATTGCCGACGCAATGGTCCACATACTTGAGCCCCACCGGCGACGGATTATATCGTGACTCGGCGTCGCGGAAGCCGGGCATGAAGGTGCCCTTGTAGTTCCGCCGCTCCACCAGGGAATGGATGGTGTCGCCATACGTGCGGATGCCGGCGATGATGACCTCCCCGTCGTCATCCGTGAGCACCTGCGGTTCATAAGCCACCTTGGCGCCCCGCTCCACGGCCTTGGCGAAGGCATCCCGGGCGTCGTCCACCCAGAGTGCCAGGTCCTTGACGCCGTCACCGTGCAGACGCACATGCTCGGCGATGGGCCCGTCAGGACCGAGCGGCGTAGTCAGCACCAGCCGCACCTTGTCCTGCTGCAGCACGTAGCTTGTGCGGTCGCGAACCCCGGTCTCCGGACCGCGATACGCCACGAGGCGATACCCGAATGCGGCCCGGTAATAGACGCTGGCCTGCTTGGCATTCCCGACGTAGAACTCGATATAGTCCGTCCCGTTGATCGGGAAGGTGTCGGTGGTATGGCTGGGCGCTGGAAGGGTGCTCGTCATCCTGCTCTCCATGCTGGCGAATACGAAGTGGTGAGACTTTCAATATATATGGGTCCACGGGCATATATCGGCATGCCCGCGACCTCGGGCCAGCCGCTGGTGTGCAACTTTCAAGTGCCCGCGCATCTCCCGGCCGTCTTGCATTGCTCCAGATGCCGCAGCGGGACTCTCGAACCCGGAACTCGTACTGATGACAGAGGATACAGGCCGGCTGTTCGAGCTGTACTACCCGTCGCTGGTGCGCATGCTGTGGCGCCGCACCGGCGACCGGGACCGAGCGGAAGAGCTGGCGCAGGAGACGTTTGCCCGGGCCGTGGAGGCTCCGCCCCTGAATCCGCGCCCATGGCTCTTCGCGGTGGCCCTCAACCTGGTCCGTGAAGATGCGCGGCGAGCCAGCCGGCAAGGTCGACGGCTCCAGCTCCTTAAGGCCGAGAGCCCCAGCAGCTCGCCCGCCGCGGACGCCGAGTTCGAGCGGCGCGAGCGAGAGCAGGCAGTGCGTGCGGCGCTCGCGCTGCTCAACGAGCGGGACCGGGAAGCGCTCCTGCTCAAGGCCGAGGGCTTCAGCTACGACGAGATCGCGAGCAGCCTGGGATTGGCTCGTGGCGCCGTCGGGACGACGCTGGCGCGGGCGCGCAAGCGACTGGTCGAGGCGTACCACGCCGGGGAGAGCACACGACATGCAGCATCCTGACGACGATCTTCTCACCGAGTGGCTCGATGGCGAGCTGGATGCGGCGGCTGCCGCCGGGCTCGAGGCGCACCTCGCTGATTGCACCGCCTGTCATGCACGCGCGCAGGCCCTCCGTGCCATCGCCAGCGAAGCGGACGGCTTGCTGACGGGGCTCGAAGCAGGCGGGTCTGCAGCGCTCAGCGCGGCCGCGCCCATCGACAATGCGGCATCGCCCGCGGAGCGAGGCTCGCCAATCGTACTGTTGCCGTACAACGAGATGGCGTACTGGCGTCGCAGCACTTGGCGCCGAACGCTGGGCATTGCTGCTACGCTGGTGGTGGCGGCGGGTGCCGGCTGGTTGGCACTTCGCCCGGATGCTCCCGGGGGGCGGGTGGATTCTGAAATCCTCTCCAACACCCAAACTCCGGGCGCATCGTCCACCAGTGCCGCCGCGACTACCGAAGACTCGGGCGCGAGCATGGCGGTCGATTCGTCAGCGCAGCCGGCCAGGCTCGCTTCGGATCGGGCACAGCTCGCAGACTCGGGGATTCTTGCGGTCGCTCCCGACTCGGACACTGCACGGGCCACCAAGCCCGTGACGCTCGCACAGGCCGACGTTCGCGCGCCGGCTCCCTCGGAGCGGCCCAGCTTTGGCCAGCCAACCGTGACGGCAGTCGCGCCTCGGCAGGAAAGCGCACCCGCGCGCTCCGTCGCTGCCTACAGCGCCGGCATCAGCGCATCCGAGCCGCAACGCGTCACGGAGCTCAAGGCCACCAGTAGCCGCCCTGAGCCACTGGCCATCGAGCGCGACGCCCAGCTCTCGAGCCGGATCGGGCTGGACGAAGCCAAGGAGCAGCTGGGCGGGAACCTTCAAGTCATCGAAGGCCTTCGTCCCGAGATGGTGGGGCTGGTGCCGGGCCGGCTGGTGGCCGGCGCCGACCCCTCGCGTCCCGTGGTGCGCGTGGTGTACCTCGGCGCTGATGGGCAGGCATTCTTCCTCGATCAGCAACGCGTGGGTGATGCTGTCCTGTCGGCCCGCGCCGCGCTGTCCCAGGCACCGGGGAGCTGGATGGCTGGCAACGTGCAACTGCGACTCCATGGCGAACTGTCGCAGGATTCGCTGAATGGATTGGCGCGAAGGGTGAAGTAGGGGCTAGGGGCTAGGGGTTAGGGGTTAGGGATTAGGGATTAGGGTGTACTAGCAAGCGCTGGCCTCACAACCCTAGTCCCTAATCCCTGACCCCTAGTCCCTATTCACATGCCTCCCGCCGCTCAAACTGCGTCACGCCTGATGGTCCCACCTTGAGCCGGGTGCTCAGGTATCCGTTCCCCTCCAGGCCGGCTGGAAGCTCCCGGCGGTCCACCGTGGCCAGCCCCGACTGGTCGCTGTCTGACATGGCGCTTTCCTGATGCTCCGCGACGTTCGCGAAGTACTGGACGCCGCTCACGATGTCCCGCGCGTCAAGCTTGCCATTCGTCGAGAAGCTGCTGCTGTAGTTCCCCATGACGTCGATCGTCACCGCCTTGTCCAGGTCCAGATGTCCGCTCACGTGCAGGAAACGCGGCACATCGGCACAGAACGGGCGCGGAATGTCCTGCCCGAACTCAATCGGCACGACCTCGGAAAACGTTCCCGGCACCGGCGGCACGTCGGCCATGACATGGAAGACCATGGCCCGGCCATCCCCATTCCGGATCGGCTGGTCCGCATCCACGAAGGGCGCCGGTGTGCCAAAGTCGAGGCGCACGAAGGCAAGCACGGCCTGGCCGTCCGCCGATGAGGCAAGCGCGTTCCAGAGATCCTTGAGGATGGTACGATGCTCGGTAGCGTTGATCACGTCTGTGACGCTCACCGCCGACGGATCCACCAACCCTGAGCGCAGCATGTCATACGCGACGAGCTCCTCCGCCCGCTCCCAGCTCAGCACCTGGTGATCCGCCGTTCCCGGGATCAGCATCTCGAAGTGGACATTCGCGACGGTAAAGCTGCCGAGACGGAAGAGCCGGAGGTGAAAGCGCACGGGACCAAAGTCACCGCAGGCCAGCTGCACAACGCTCGCCGCCCATCCCTCGTCGCCGCCATAGCCCGTCTGCATGTCACCGATGGCGTCATGCCAGCGGCAATCGAACGGGGCGACAGGCGGATAACCGGGAATTGCGTCGCCCAGTGCGACCGTGCGGTTACCGTCGAGCCCGAGCAATATGGTGCGGATCGTCCGCGGATCGGCGTGACCTGTGAAGACCAGGTTGACGGGGTCGTAGTTCTGCCCCGCCGCGAATTCAGTGCGGGTGTAGGGGAAGAAGGTGAGGGAACCCGACGTCCCGGCGATGCCCGTCGTGATCACGCCGGACGGCGCGGGGGCGTCCTGCCGAGTGCTGTTGGCCGACCGGGGTTCCGGCTGGCTGGGGCCCCCGGCGTCACAAGCGGCCGTCAGGGCGGTAAGGACCAGCAGGGTCGAGGCGCGCATAGAAGCTCCATCATGAGGGTGGGTAGTGCGATGGAGCCAAGCTCTGTCGACGGGTCAAGTGTCGGTCAAGCGGCCGGATCGAGACCGGCGCGCTGGCGAAGCCGCCGGCGCGCGCCGGGTGTCACGAAATCGCGGTCAACAACATCGCGGACCACCCGCGCGAGAAACGCGTAGCCGCGCGCATCAGATTCGAGCCAGTGCTGCGCCTCGAGCCGGTCGAGCGTGGCAGTGAGGTCGGCCTGCGCCCGGCCCGTGCCTTTTTCGAGCAGCGTGGGATCTACCCGGGGGCCGAGCACCGCCACGGCAGCGAGCACTTCCCGGTCGGGCGCGCTGAGGCAGCCAAAATTGACGCGCACCGCAGCGGTAATTGCGTCAGGCTGGTCGGCGGGAAACGTGGCATCCAGCGTCCGGGAGGGCGCGGGCCAGGAACCGGTATCGGGCGGAAGACCTGCGGCGATGGCGCTGAGCAGCTCGCCGACCAGCGCCGGCTGCCCTGCGCTATCCGCAAGCAGCCGGCGCGCCAGCCGTTCCTGGGCGTCGGGCGCCCACTCCGCAAAGCGGTCGGCGACTATGCTCGTGAGGGCGTGCACGGTGAGCGGAGCAATCTCGACGACTGCTCCCTGCCACTCCCGCCCAACGTGTGCGCGCGCTCGGTCCACTGCTGCCACTTCGTCGTCGGGCCGAAGCGTGAGGAGCAGGCTCACCGGCATGGAGCCGCAGTCACGCAGGAGCGAGAGCTCGGCATCCAGTGATACCAGGTCGTTCCACTGCACGTCATCATGGACAAGCATCACAGGGCCGGCAGTCGCCACAGCACGGACCACCTCGGCGAAGGCGTGCGGAAGGTTTCCCTTGACTGGCGCCACGCCCGGAAAGCGCTCCTGCCACTCCGGAAGGAGGGCCGCAAACACGCCGAGCGACTCGGCGGCGGCCCCGCCGACGCCGGGCGCATCGAGCAGCCCGCCTCGGGCGAGAGCCAGCAGGCCGGAGGACTCGAGCGAGAGGTCGCCCGGCATGGCATGCGCCACGACAACCGCTGCGCCGTCGAGCTGGGCGTGCTGCGCCAGCTCGGCTGCGAGCCGTGACCGTCCGCTCCCATCCCGTCCAATGACGAGAAGCAATGCGCTGCGACGCTGGGTGCGGCAGCTGTCCCAGGCGGACGAGAGCGCCGCCAGTTGTGCGTCGCGCTCCATGAGGCGCAACCGGCGCTCGCCACCTGGTGACGTTGCGTTGACCGATTCCTTGGCCCGCAGAGTGCCGCTGCGGATCAGGGCGGCGAGCTTGCGCAGCGCGGGTCCGGGCGTAGTGCCGAGTTCCCGTAGCAGCGCGTCCAGCTCCGCATACGCCTCGAGCGCGCCAGAGCGATCGCCGGCGAGGGCCAGCCCCTCCATCAGTCGCTGCGTTGCGAGTTCGGACGCCGGGTCGAGCGCCATGGCGCGCCGGGCGTAACCAGCCGCCGCCGCCGCATCGCCGCGGTGCCACTCGTCGCGACTGCATGACAGGAGCGCCTGCAGCATTCGAGCGTGCCAGGTCCGGCGCTCGCCGTCCAGCCACTGCTCGAACTCATTGCTGTCGCCCACCTTCAGGCCTTCGAGGAATTGGCCTCGAATGAGGCGAGTAGCGGCACCCGCCGACCCGGCGCCAAGGAGCCGGACAAGCTCGTCCGCATCGGACTCCACGTACCCGGCCACGAGCCGCAAGTCCCCAACACCCGAAACGAGCGCGTCCGGACCTGCCGCTCGGCGAATGACCCGGGCCGCCTCATTGAGCGAGTGGCGCGCGTCTGCCTCAGGCTTGTCGGGCCAGAACAGCGCGAGAAGGCGGTCACGTGCGTGGGGTCGCGGTCCCTGCAGCGCCAGATACGTCAGCAGCGCCGCATGCTTGCGCCAGCGGAGCCAGGGTGGTGCTGCCGCGCCATCCACCAGTATCTCGAGCGGACCTAGCACCCGGAGCTGGATCACGGGCAACTCCCTGCCGTTGCCTGCACATTCGCGAGCAGGCCGCTGAGGTGCGCGTCGGCATGACGCCAGAGTTCATTCGCGCGACGCGTAAGGGTACAGGCCTCCGCGACTCGCCCCAGCCGCATCAGCAGACGGGCACGCTGCAGCCGGGCGGGCACACTGAAGACCTGATCTACCTCGCCAGCTTGTGGCGGCCCCTGCGGCCAGCCCCGAAGATCGGAGTTCTCGTACCAGCCAAGCGTGGCGGCGGCGGCAGCATCGCTGCCCAGCGCGGACTGCCAGCCGGCGCGCGCGAGATGGAGTACCGCGCGGGCAAACGGATCATCGATCGGCACGCCTCGATCCGCCATGAACAGCGTATCGGTGGACAGCAGGGCACGACCGGGATCCCTCATTCCGATGAGCGACGCACCAAGAAGAGTACGAAGGCGGGGCGCGGCGGAATCCTCGGTGGCTGCAAGCGCCGCTTGCCAGTGACTGGCTGCCACGGAGTCGCCGTGGTGCACCGCGTCAATGCCCAGCGCCCACTGCGCCCGAGCAATCCAGGGAGAGGTGCCGCCTGTATCGGCGAGACGCGCCAGCGCCACACGCGCGCGCGCGATGCTGGTGCTGTCGGCGATCCGCAGGCCGAGCACCGGTGGCAACAGCCGCCATTCCAGCTGCTGCAGCTGCATTTCCTCAGACGGCATAAGGGCTGCGGCCGAATCCAGCGCGGCGAGCCCCTCAACTGCGCGTCCCGTCTCCAGCGCGGCCACTGCGCGCGCCACTGTGGCGGACCGCAGTCCGGCCGAGTCGGCCGTGCGCGCCACAGCGGATGCCAGGTCCCGCTGGAAGTCCGGAATGTCAAACGTGAGGCCCAGGCGCAGATATGGTGCGACAGCTGAGCCGCCATGGCCATACTTCCAGATGGCATAGCGACGCCAGAGCGCGCCCTTCACTCCGCCGAAGCGCACGACGCGCGCGAGATTGAACAGCTCCCCCAGCGTGTCGGCACCAGCGCCATGCGCAGTGCGCAGCGCCATTCGGCGGGTCCACATCTCCGCCGCGGCCTTACGATCGCCCAGATGGGTATAGCCCCACACCAGATGGTCGTAAATGGCCACTTGATCGAGATACGGGTCACGAGGGGCGCGGCGGCGCATATCGTCAAGCACGTGCCGCAAGGGAGTGCCGATGATCGCGCCCCGGTGCAGCTGCTCATCGAAGCGCAGGAGCTGCGCCCGGCTGTTCTCGGGATAGGAATCACTGAGCGCGCGCAGCAGCGAATCCCGCCGCAGGAGATTCGGCACCTCCATGGCCGCAAGCAGTGCATGGTACGGGGCTGGCAGGTTCGCGAGTGCGGCGGTGTATTGCACCGAGTCCACCGAACGACGCCAGAGCGCGAGCAAGCGCAATTCCCACGCAGGCCGGCCGAAGGATGGATCGCTCCTCAGCGCCGCCGTAAACAACGACTCCGCCGCTGCCCAGTCGTCGGCCGCGAACGCGCCCAGGCCGTCCACCAGCGCCCGCATGGCCGCGAAGTTACCGCGCCCGCCGGCCGAGAGTTCCCTGAACTCGGTGAAATATCGCGAATAAATCTCTCGCACCATCGTGTCGGCCACGTCGAGCGCCCACTCGCCCAGTTGCGCCGTATCACCCGGCACCCTGGCATTCCGGATCGTGCGTCCGGTAGAGTCATGAATGACGAGGAGCAGAGTGTCCCGATCGCTGCCTGCGATGATCCGGCCTTCACCCCACCACCGCGAGTGGATCCGCTGCGGCGCGAGCCCTTCCGCCTGGGCGCCGGCCGAGTCCCACCAGGACAGCACTTCCGTGAACGGCCTGGAACTCCATCGCGGCGACCATTCCAGCTCGGCAGCCGCATACTTCGCGAGCTGGCGCCCCACGTCTCCACCGGAACGAAACGGCACCAGGGCCAGGTCGCTTGGCGCCGAGGTGAAGCTCGGCGTGCTGGACCAGATACCGGAAAGCACTGGCTGGCCCGGCGGCAGGACGGTCCCAGCCAGGAGCAGGAGCGCCACGAGCAAGGCGCCGTAGGCCGCAAACCTCAGGCTCCGGGCGCTGCCGACCGGCTGTGGCCGAAGGGTGGCCAGCATGGCGCCGGCATCGGGCCAGCGCTCGGTGGGCTCGATGAGCAGCGCGCGCTGCAGCGCAGGGCGAAGCCACGCAGGGACTCCGCGCCAGTCATGCCGCCTGGGAACCGCGAGGGCAGGCCAGGCACGCCCGGTCGCCGCTTCGTAGAGCACCATTCCCGCCGCGTAGAGATCTGCTGCCGGCGTGACCGACCGCCCGGCAAGCTGCTCCGGCGCCATGTACGCGAGGGTACCAGGCTGCGCGCCGTCTGCGGTCACACTGTCGGTGGCTTCCTCTTCAACCAGCAATCGTGCAATCCCGAAATCACCCAGCAGGTAGCGGCCGGACAGGACGAAAATGTTGGAAGGCTTGACGTCGCGATGTATGACCGAAGCGGCGTGCGCATATGCCAGCGCACCCAGCAGATCACGAGAAAGCTGCGCGAGGGCGGCCGGCGTTAGCGGACCGCGCGCCAGTTCCGACGCCAGGGTCTCGCCGGGCGCGTAATCCATGACGTAGTACAGCAATCCGCCCTCGTCAGCGGGATGCGAGTCATGAATGGCCAGGATGTTCGGATGGTTGAGCCGGGCGAGGAGCCGCGCTTCACGCTGGAAGCGCTCGATGCTGCGGGCGGTCGCGAGCTCCGGGCGCAGCACCTTGACCGCCACCGTGCGATCGAGCCGGGTGTCGCGCGCGCGAAAGACATGGCCCATCCCACCGGCGCCGAGTTCGGCCTCGATGAGATAGCGCGGCGCGAGCGCCACGGCGGCACGGAGCTGTAGGGCGTCCATTTCGGGAGATGCCCCCAACATACAGCCCGGCTTGGCCCGCGCCACACCCCGGGGGCGACCCACGTCACAGCCGGGAGGCGGCCTCCGGGGCCACTATGGGGACCGGATACAGCCCGTTATCTCCCTCCCCCAAGGAGTCTGCATGTTTGCCCATCGTATGCACGGTTCGACTGCCCTGCTGCTGGCCCTGTCATTGGCCTCGGCTGGTTGCTACAAGAACGCCCAGCGCGGCGCCGTGATCGGGGCCGCCGGCGGGGCCGTGGTCGGGGGCGCCATTGGCGCCGCGTCCGGTTCCACCGCGAAGGGCGCCATTATTGGCGCCGCAGTCGGTGGCGCTGCCGGCGCCATCATCGGCGACCAGATGGACCGCCGAGCCCAGGAAATCGACCAGGACATCCCTGGCGCCAAGGTCGAGCGCGTGGGCGAAGGCATCCTGGTGACATTCGATTCCGGTATTCTCTTCGGCTTTGACTCGACCGTCGTGCGGAGTGAAGGCCGGGAAAACCTCCAGAACCTGGCG
>DASSHL010000496.1:0-4299 GCA_035692845.1 Gemmatimonadales bacterium | reverse complement strand
CATCATCCTGGATGATCGCCACGTGGACGCGCATCACGCCGCGCTCTCGCTCGATGATGACGGCGTCGTGGCCATCGAGGATCTCGGCAGCGTCAACGGCGTTCGCGATGGCGTGCGCGGCGCGCCCTCGCCCAGGCTCCGCCTGGTATCGGGAGGGAGCGTGCGGCTGGGGGAAACGGTGCTTCGGGTGCTGGATGCGGGACATTCCGTGGCGCGGGCGCTTCCGCTGGCGCACGAGAGCCGGCTCGCGCGCGCGGTCCGGACGCCGAGCGCCGCGTGGGCCGCCATTGGCGGCTCGATGCTCCTGTCGATGCTGATGGCGTCATTCCGGCTTTACGATGGCGAGAGCGCGGTCGCGGCCGTGAGCGCCGCGTTTCTGGTGCTGGCACTGCTGTCCATGTGGGCCGGCATCTGGGCAATCGTGGGGCGGGCGCAGGGTGGACGGGCCGGGTTCCTTACCCATCTCGCCATCGCATCACTCGCGACCGCTGCGGGGACCCTCTGGGTGGCGGCCACGGGTTACCTGGAATTCTTCTGGCCCGATTTGCCCGGCCGCTCGTTTCTCGAGTCGGCGGGTACCGGCGCGGTGTTCATCGCCGCGCTCAGCGCCCACCTCAGCCTGGTGTCCACCCTTCCACACCGCCGCCGGCTCCTGACCGCCGGCGCCGTCACCCTCGGTCTCGTGGGGCTCGTGGCAGTGGGCGAGTTCAGCGACAGCTCCGATTTCGACAACGGTCTCCACTATTCCGACGAACTGCGGCCGGTCGGCGCCAGCATCACGCATACCGTCACCCTGGAAAACTTCCTGAGTGACGCGGCCCGGATGCGGCCGGAGCTCGATTCGCTGGCGCAGGCGGAGGATGATGCTACGGCGTCAGGCCCGACGGGACGCCATCCGGAAACTGCGCCTTGATCGCTTCCTCGATGCGCGGGATGCGGTTCTCAGGATTGGGGTGGGTACTGAAGAACTCCGGCTGACGGCTGCCCCCCGCCTCGGCCTCCAGCACTTTCATCACTTCCACCATGGCGCGCGGGTCATATCCCGCCTCACTCTCCAGCTTCACGCCCAGCTGGTCTGCCTCTATCTCGTCGGCCCGGCTGAACTTCATGCTGACCAGCTGGCCGATCATGGCGGCGACCGCCGCGGTGCGCTGCGTCGAGGGATTGTTGGGGTCATAGGTGGCGAGCACCGCCGCCCCGGTGAGTCCCTGCGTCAACTGGGCCTTGGCCATCTGCTGGGCGCTGTGCCGGGCCACCACGTGGCCAATCTCATGTCCCAGCACGCCGGCCAGCTCGCCCTCGGTCTTGAGCTTCGACATCAGCCCTTCGGTGATGAACACCTGGCCACCGGGAAGGGCGAAGGCGTTGATGGTGTTGGGGTCGGCCAGCAGGTGGCACTCGAAGCGATAGTATTCGGCGGCCTGCTGCGCATCACTCCGGCTCACCAGCCGGGCGCAGACATCATTCACGGCCTGTGTCGCCTGGACATCGCTGCTCACGCCACCGAACTGCGCGGCCATCTCGGGCGCCGCCTGGAGCCCCAGCGCCACTTCCTGCTCGTGGGTGATGCTGCCCACGTGCTGGGTCTCGCCGGTGATGGGGTTGTCACTGGAACTGGCGTAGTACGTGATGAGTGATATGACCGCGATGATCGCTGCGATGACTAATTTGCCGCGACGCATGGGATGCTCCTGGCGCCGGGGGTGGCGCGTCGGGGATCAGTTGAGGCGGAATCCTCCCACCGCGCTGGTGAGCTTCTCCGCCGCTTCCGCCAGGTGACCGGCGGACGAGGAAATCTCCTCCGTGGAAGCATTCAACTCCTCGGCCGCCGCCGCAATCTCCTGGGCCGCGGCGGCGTAGTCCTCGGTTCCAGCTGAAACCTCGCGCATCCGTCCCGCAATGCCTTCCACCAGCCCGCGCACCGTGTCTGCCGACGCGGAGATGCGCTGGGTCCACTGGTCATTCTCTTCCGCCTCATTGGCCACGGTGAGGAGCCCTTCGGCGGCGGCATGCGCCGTCTCCCGCGCCGCGAGCCCACCCTCGCCCAGCCGGAGGAGCCGCTCACGGGCGCTCTCGACCCGCTGGAGCACCGTCTGCACCGTGTCGCTGGTGGAGCTTGCCGCCTGCGCCGCCTGGGCGGCCAGCTTCCGCACCTCTTCGGCGACGACGCTGAAGCCCTTGCCTTCCTCGCCAGCACGCGCCGCCTCGATCGAGGCATTGAGCGCCAGCATGTGGGTCTGCTTGGCGATGGCCTTCGTCTGGGTCACGAACTTCTCGATTTCCGCTGATGCAGCGGCGAGCGCTTCGGCCTCGGCGGCGCCGTGCTCCGCATCCTGCGAGAGGCGCACCAGGTCGGCGGTGCTCGCCTCCAGCCGCTGGCGATGCGAGCGGGCGGCTCGCGCCAGCGCGCCGTTGCGCTGGGCCGCCTCCACGGCGCCGGTAGCCAGGTCCCTCGAGATGTCGAGAATCCGGATGGCATCGTCCGCCGCGCTGCGCACGATGAGCGCCTGCTGGTTGGCCCGCTCGGTGAGGTCGCCGGTCGTGCTCGCCACTTCCTCGGTGGAGGCCGTCATCTGCTGGGTGGACGCCGCGATCTGCTGGGCCATCGCGGCCGCATCGGCTGATGTCCCCTGAATGGTGCTGGTCAGGGTCCGGAGGGCGGCGACCATGTCGCCCACGCTCCGGCCGAGGCTGGAATTGAGGAGAACCGGGTCGGCCTCGATCAGCTGGCCGGCGGTGAGGTCACCCTGCGCAACGCGGGCTGCGATCTGCTCTGCCGCGATCAGCGGCCGCAGGACCGTCCGGGTGGCCCAAGTGGTGACGATCAGCTCGAGCACGACGGCGACGGCTGCAAAGGCCAGCGTGTAGGGCAGGATGTCGCCCAGCGATGTGGCGCCCAGCGCCTCCCAGAGAATGACGCCCACGGCGACAGTCAGCAGCAGCACGATCAGGCCACCGGCCGTGTGCACGGCGAGCGTGAGGCGTCGTGATTCGATGGTCATGCGTCTCCGCGGTCTGCCACGTCGAGGGAGGGGAACGCCCGGAAGCTAGGAGGCCGGGGCGGCGCGGGGCAAGCGGCTCGGATGGCACGAGGTCCCCGCCTCCGGTACATTACCCGCGAGCGCAGTACAGGATGACATTTTCCGCGGACCGCAGTCACTCGATGAGCCACCCTTCCGATTCCGACAGCCATACCTACCAGCCCGACGCCGTCGAAGCCAAGTGGCAGCGGCGCTGGGTGGAGCAGCACACCAACGAGCCAGACCTCGATGGCGCCGACCGGCCGTTCTACAACCTCATGATGTTCCCGTATCCGTCGGCCGAGGGGCTCCATGTGGGCAACATGTTCGCCTTCACCGGCGCCGATGTCTATGGCCGGTTCAAGCGGCTGCAGGGGTACGACGTCTTCGAGCCCATCGGTTATGACGCCTTCGGCATCCACAGCGAGAACTTCGCGCTCAAGGTGGGTACCCACCCGGGTACGCTGATCCCCAGGAATATCGAGAATTTCCGCCGGCAGCTTACGCGGATCGGCGGAATGTTCGACTGGCGGCACGAGCTGTCCACCACCGATCCCCGCTACTACAAGTGGACCCAGTGGCTCTTCCTCCAGCTGTTCAAGGCGGGGAAGGCGTACAAGAAGGCGGCCGCGGTCAACTGGTGCCCCAACGACAAGACGGTGCTCGCCAACGAGCAGGTGATCGCAGGGCGCTGCGAGCGCTGTGGCGCGCTGGTGGAGCAGCGCACGCTCGAGCAGTGGTTCTTCCGCATCAGCGACTATGCCGGGAAGCTGCTGGGCAACCTCGACGACAAGTCGCAGATGGACTGGTCCGACACTACCACCACGGCGCAGCGCAACTGGCTTGGGCGCTCCGATGGTGCAGAGATCGAATTCCCGGTGGACCAGGAACGGAGCATCCGGGTCTTTACCACCCGGCCCGACACGCTCTTCGGTGCCACGTTCATGGTGCTGGCGCCGGAGCATCCGCTGGTGCCCGACATCACGACGCCGAGTCAGCGCGAGGCCGTCGACGCCTACCGGAAGCAGGCCGCGTCGAAGGACCTGGTGTCGCGGAAAGTCGGCGACCGCGACAAGACCGGTGTGTTCACCGGCGCATTCGCCCGGAATCCGGCCACCGGCCGCACCATTCCGGTCTGGGTGGCCGACTACGTGCTGATGGAGTACGGCACCGGCGCCATCATGGCGGTGCCGGCGCACGATGAGCGCGACCGCGAGTTCGCCGAGAAGTTCAGGCTGCAGATCATCCCGGTCATCAATGAGCACGGCATCCTGGAGGA
>DASSHL010000495.1:0-2103 GCA_035692845.1 Gemmatimonadales bacterium | reverse complement strand
GGGACCAGCTTCTGTCGCCCAACGACGTCACCGAGCGGTACGGTGGTGATGGTGGAATTATTGAGCCCGACCATGACGTCGAACTCGCCGTTCGCGACGGCGCGGACGGCAGCGGCGCCGAAACGGAGGCCCAGCAGCCGGTCATACGTGGTCGGGGTTCCGCCTCGCTGCAGGTGACCCAGCACCAGCGTCCGCACTTCCTTGCCCGTCCGCTCGGCCACGGCATGGGCCACCTGGCCGGCGATGCCGCCGAGCCGGTCCACCGTGCCCACGCCGCGCCGTTCCACCAGTACGGGGCTGTCACCGTGGGCGCATGCGCCCTCGGCCACCACCACGATGCTGAAGTGCCGCCCCGCAGCTTCCCGCCGGCGGATCTTGTCGCACACTTTCTCGATGTCAAAGGGAATTTCCGGCAGCAGGATCACGTCGGCGCTGCCGGAGATACCACTGTTGAGGGCAATCCATCCCGCATCCCGGCCCATCAGTTCCACTACCATGACCCGTTCGTGGCTCTCCGCCGTGCTGTGCAGGCGGTCGAGCGCCTCGGTCGCGGTGCTGACCGCGGTATCGAAACCGAAGGTGCGCTGGGTGCCGAACACATCGTTGTCGATGGTCTTGGGAACGCAGACCACCGGCAGTCCCTTGAGCGCCAGCTGGTGGGCGATCTGCATGCTGCCGTCACCGCCAATGCTCACGAGCGCATCGAAACCGGAAGCGTGAAAGGCCGCGCAGAGATCGTCGGAACGATCCCGCTCGAATTCCGCGCCCGATTCATTGCGCGCCACCCAGCGAAAGGGGTTGCCCCGGTTGGTGGTACCGAGGATGGTACCGCCCAGGTGCGTGATACCGCGGACCTCGGCCGGGCCAAGTGACACGACCCCATCGAAACTGAGGAGCCCCTCGAAGCCGCGCTGGATGCCGTAGGTCTGCCAGCCCCGCTGGTGAGCGCTCAGCACGACGGCGCGAATTACGGCGTTGAGGCCGGGCGCATCACCCCCGCCGGTCGATATGGCTATGCGCATGGCGATGAACGGCTCACAAGTCCCCTGCAACTCCGGCGAGATAGTGACAACGTACGGCCTTCCGACGAATCGTAGTGCGCACCGGAAGGGAGGCAAGGGTGCGTTCGCCTTGTCCCGGTGCGCCGGCCATCGTATCTATTGGCTCATGCCATTCTCCCGTTGCGCCTCACTGGCCCTGCTTCTCGCGGTGGCAGGGACGGCACCGCTCGCCGCCCAGCAGCGGCGCTACCTGATCGAGGCCGGCGCGGCCGGCAGCTATCTCCATTTCGACGGGAATACCAACCTCAAGGGTGGCGCCGGCGGAGTGGGCCGGGTCGGACTCTGGCTGCACCGGAATCTGTCGGTCGAGGGTGAGTTCGGCTTCTACAGCTCGGAATCCAGGATTGTCTCGCTGGTCTCAAATTCCTGGAGCGTGCAGACGTACGGCGGCTCGCTGCTCGGCAACCTGCCCCTGGGCTCAGCCAGCTCGGTCTTCCTGCGCCTGGGCTACGGCGTGACCAGGTACGATTCCGACGTTTGCCCGGGGAGCACCATCCTCGGACCGTGTGGCTCAACCGGCGCGATCCAGGGCGGGGTCGGCGCGCGCATGGCCCTGTCACCCACGATCATGGTGCGGCTCGATGGCATGGCGACGCACGCATCGTCATCGGTCGGCGGCTCATCCACCGGCATCACCAATATCGGCGCCAGCCTGGGCCTGAGCGTCATGCTGGGAAGCAAGCCGCTCACCGACAGCGACCAGGATCGCGTGTACGACATCGACGACCGCTGCCCCGACACGCCCCCCGGCGCGCTGACCGACAGCGATGGCTGCCCCACCGACACCGATGGCGACGACGTCTTTGACGGCCTGGACCGCTGCCCCACGACCCCGGCCGGCGCCAAGGTGAACGAGGCCGGGTGTCCGCTCGATAGCGACGGCGACAATGTGCCGGACGGGCTCGATGCCTGTGCCAACACGCCGGCCGGAGCAGCCGTGAATGAGAAGGGCTGCCCGGAAGATTCCGACGGCGACGGTGTCGCCAACGGAGTGGATCGCTGCCCCGACACGCCGGCGGGTGCCAGCGTCGATCAGCTGGGC
>DASSHL010000494.1:0-3468 GCA_035692845.1 Gemmatimonadales bacterium | reverse complement strand
GACGGCCACGCCGGTGCGCTGACCCAGATGGTGCTGCTCGGTTGCCTCGCCGTGCGCGCGGGCAAGACGCTGGAGCTCGACAGCAGGACGGGCATGATCACCAACGTGAAGCTGCCGGAGGAATGGGTGAAGCCGGGGTTCCGGGATGGGTGGAAGGTGTAGGACGGGAAGACGGGAAGGCGGGAAGACGGGAGGACGGGAAGACGGGAAGTGTCATCCTGAGCGGAGCGAAGGATCGGGATGACATTCGGTTACTCGCTGCTGCGCTCGATTGTCACCATAGCGGCTTGACCCGCAACTGATCTTGGTGCGCCATGATGCGGCATGGCGAAAACATACTACGTCTATCTCCTGGCCAGTCACTCTCGGGTCCTCTATACTGGCGTTGCCAGCGACCTTCAACGCCGCATCTGGGAACATCGACACGGCGTAAGGAGTGGCTTCGCCACTCGATACCGCGTGCACCGGCTGGTCCGCTTCGAAACGACCAGCGACGTGCAGAGCGCCATCAGGCGCGAGAAGGAGATCAAGGGCTGGTCACGGTCCCGCAAAATCGAACTGATCGAGGCGAGGAACACGGGTTGGCTTGATCTCGCGGCGGACTGGTTTGAACCTGAGTGAAGTCATGGTGCCAGCGTCATTCCGAGCACAGCGCTGTCATCATGAGCGTAGCAATGTCATTCCGAGCCCAGCGAGGAATCTGCTTGCCCAGTTCCGGAACGCGCAGGCAGATCCTTCGGTCGCTCTGCGACCTCAGGATGACAGCGCTCGCTCAGGATGACACGCGGTGCCTCGCATTCATCGCGTCCCGCGTCCCGAGTCCCGCGTCCATAGTTGCACTCCTCCCCCGCTCCCGCCCAGCAGCAGTTCCGGCCTCCCGTCCCCGTCCATATCGGCCACGGCCGGGATGGCGTTGAAGGAGCCGTGGAGCACGAATGAAGTGTCCTGCCTGAAGTCGGGCGCCGAGCGGGTGCCTGCGTTCCGATACAGTTGCATCACACCAGATTCATTCCCCACCAGCAGGTCGAGATCACCGTCGCCATCCACGTCCATCAGCGCGGGCGCGCTGCGGCGACCTGCCTCGATGCCGGCATACTCATCCGACACCAGCACGAACTTCGGCTGCTGCTTCGTCCCGTCATTGCGATAGAAGTTGATGGTGCCGGATCCTTCGCCCACGAAGAGATCGAGGTCGCCGTCGTGGTCCACATCGGCGAGCGTGGGTGTGGCATTGCTGCCGCGCGTAAGCGTGACAATGGCGCTGTCGGCGATCACAAAGCGCGAGGGGCCCGCCGCGCCGGTATTCCGGTACCATGCGAGCACGCTCTGCCAGGTGCCGAGAATCATGTCTGGCTTCCCGTCACCATCGAGATCACCCAGCGCGGGGGCGTAGTTGAACGTGCCGCTGATATCGAGCGCGCCCGTCGCATGCCATTCGGGCTTGTCCTTGCTGCCCTGATTCTCGAAATACTCCAGCGCACCCGTGCGCGGGTTGTGCTGGGAGATCCGATTGCCGAGAACCAGGTCAGGATCCCCGTCGCCATCCACGTCGGCCACCGCCGGCGCGCTCTCGGCGCCGATGTCGAGCTGGGAGAGAAACTGCGTGCTCCGCACCGTGAAGCTCATCGGTGCCGTCTGCTCGAGGTAGTAGAGGTTGCCGATGGCGGTGGTATTGGCGTTGAAGGCGCCGCCCAGCACACCCATCATGAGGTCGAGGTCCCCATCGCCATCGAGGTCGCCCATGAACGGTGCGTTGTAACCGCTGGTGCGAAGCGGCGCACCCGGCGGGAACGATACCGAGTCCTGCCCGATGATCGGCGCCTGGCAGGTGCCGGTGTTCTTGAGCCAGAGCAGTCCGGGCTCGAAGTAGTCGCCCCAGAGCAGGTCCGGGTCGCCGTCCCGGTCAACGTCACTGACGATCATGGTGTTGGCGCCGTGCAGCGACGGCTTCCCGCCCGGCGGGATGGCGCCAATGATCTGGATGTGCTGGAAGGTGTCACTCACGAAGTGGAACACGGGAACGCCATTCCCGCCGACGCCCGTGGCCTCGTAGTGCGTGACCATCCCGCTGGTGCGGCCCATCAGCAAGTCCAGCTTGCCGTCGCAGTCGATGTCCACCATCTGCGGAATGTTCTGGCGGTCATTGAAGATGGCCTTGCCCTGGTCGTCACGGAGCGTATCGGTGGCCAGTGTGTACGCGGCCTGGGTTCGCGACCCTTCGTTCCGGTAATACCGGATGTAGCTGTACGGCGTCTCCGCCACGATATCCCAGTCGCCATCGCCGTCCACGTCCACGAACCGGCTCCACTCGCCAATCTCGAGCCGCTCGTAGTCGTCGCTGCGCCAGGTAAAGGCCGGTGCCTTGGCGCTGCCGGTGTTCTCGAAGTACATCATGCGGCCGGTGAATTCCTGGACGAAGAGGTCCAGGTCGCCATCGCCATCGATGTCCACCAGCTGGGGCCGGGGGTTGTTGAGTCCACCGAGGAAGGGAAACTGGTAGCGCTGGCCGGTGCTGTCGTACACCGGGAAGGCGTTCAGCACTCGACGGAAGGCGGGCTCGGGCCGTTGCGGCAGCGCGGCGGCAAGGAAGGTCCCTGCCGCCGCGATCGTGACGAGTGCGAGTGCCTTCACTGCGCGTTCAGCACGGCCATGCCCACGGCGTCATGATCGGTCTCGATGATCTTGACGATCTTGTGAGTCTTCCGGTCAATCACCACCACCGTGCCCGTTCCGCCCGGCCTTGGCGTCGTCGGGGTGTAGACGCCCTGCAGGTTGTGGTTGGAGACAAAGACATACTTCTGGTCCGGGCTCACGGCGATGCCATGCGGCTCGGCCAGGCCGTTCCCCCTGATCACATCGCTGATCTCCATGGTCCGTGCGTTCACCACGGTGACCGTGTTGGCCTTCTGGTTCCCGAACCAGAACTCACTGCCGTCGGCGGTCCAGGCCTGGTCCCACGGCCAGCCCGGCGAATCGAGCGTCTTGAGCAGGGTGAGCTTGCCAGGGACGCTGGCATCGTAGATGAAAACCTTGTCCGTCATCTGCGTGGTGGCGACGAGGCGGCTGCCGTCAGGCGACATCGAGAGACCCACGAACATGTGCATCATGTCGCCCGGCACCTGGGTGAGGGTCACGTCACCGGTGGCGCCGTTCACGTTGGCGATCTCGTTGTCCACCATCCCGGCGATGTGCGACCAGGTGCCGCGCGGGTCGGCCGCAGCGCCATGAGGGCGGCCGAGCACTACATCGACCACTTCGGCATCGGCCATCGTGTTCCGGTGAATGACGCCAATGCTCGACGGCGCGTTCACGGCCGTCATGGAGCGGGTGACGTAGAGCAAGTCGCTTTTCGGATCGAGCGCCAGCATGCCGGGCGTCGCGAACCTGGACTTCCCCACCACCTTGTTGTTGCGATCGAACTTGACGACGTAGCCGTCACCGACCAGCGACACGTACCACGCCGACCCA
>DASSHL010000493.1:0-7423 GCA_035692845.1 Gemmatimonadales bacterium | reverse complement strand
CCAGCAAATGCGGCAACCGCATCTCCAGGTCCGACAGCAGCGGCATGTCGGCGCGCGCGCGGGTGATCTCCTCGAGCGGCAGGTCGGCGCGAATGAGCGCGTCCTCGAACACTGGACCGCGCACCAGCAGGTCGCCACGCGGGCCCGCCACGATCGAGCCGCCGGGAAACGCCTTGCCGCCCTCGAAGCCCACCAGCTGCGCAACGGCCACGTACATCCCATGTTCGCCCGCCATGTCCTGCGCCATCCGCTCCCAGCGTGAGAGGCTCGACGGCCGCTGGTCATCGCCATCCGGCGTGATGCCGCGAGCGGGACTCGCGCTCGGGACGATCAGGAGCTGCGCACCATCGAGCGCCGCAAGCATCGGCATGACGCTGTGCCACGCATCCTCGCAGATGATGGCGGCGGCCCGTCCCCACCGGGTGTCAAATGCCTCGACCGAGCGGCCCGGCTCGACGAAACGCTCCTCATCAAAGACGCCGTAGGTGGGCAGGAACACCTTCCGGTGCACGTGCCGGATGCCGGCATCCTCACCGCCGAGCGACGCGTACATCGCCGAATTGTGCAGGGTGTTATCGTGGACTTCGTAGAAGCCGAGGCAGATGTCGAATGGTGGCGCGCCACTTTCTGCGTGCACCGCCGAAAGATCAGCGAAGAGCTCCGCGGCACTTTTCGCCAGCTCCCGCACGCCGCCTTCCAGGAAATACCCGGTGAGCGCCGCCTCGGCGGCGACGACCAGGTCGGGAGGCTCATCCCCGGTCCCCAGCTGGCCAAAAATCTCGCCCAGCCGAGCCAGGTTCTGGCGGTAGGCGCCCTTGGTGGGGCGGAATTGGGCAATGGCGAGGCGGAGCATTGGTGGGTAATGTAGACGGTCTACGGTCGACGGTCGACGGTCGACCGTGGACTGTTGACCGTCGACCTCTCACGGAGCTCCTCGAATGCCCACCAATGCCCTCGATGCCCTCTCCGGCGTGCCCAACGCCTGCGAAGCGCTTCCCAACATCCTCACCGGCGGCCAGCCGAGCGCGGAGCAGCTCGCGCAGTTCAAGGCGGCGGGCGGCGCGCTGGTGCTCGACATCCGTGACCCGATGGAGCAGCGGTCATTCGACGAGCCGAAGCGCGCCGCCGAGCTGGGCCTGGAATATGTCAACGTCCCGATTTCGCCCGGTGCCACCAGCGACGAAAAGATGGAACGGATTCTCGACGCGCTTCGGGAACATGAGGATGAGACAATCTTCTTTCATTGTGGCAGCGGCAACCGGGTGGGCGGTGCCATGCTCGCCTACCTGATGCTCGACAGGCAGGTGCCCGAGGATGATGCTGTCGAGCGCGCCATGGCTATGGGCCTGCGCAGCCCGGAATACCTGCAGTGGGGCCTTGACTACGCCCACCGCCACCCCAACCAGTCCTGAAACCCGGAGCACGGGAATGACACGACAGATCTTCGCTGCGCTGTTGCTCGCGAGTGCGGCGCCCGTCGCCGCCCAGCAGGTCAAGCCGCTCGACCCCGCCAACATGGACACCACCTGCAGCGCCTGCGAGGACTTCTTCAGTTATGCCAATGGCGGGTGGCTCAAGCACAACACCATTCCCGCCGACAAGGCCTCCTGGGGAAGCTTCAACGAACTACAGGAGTCGAACTACGTAGCGCTGCGCGAGACGCTCGAGTCGGCCGCCGCCAATCCCGGCCCGCACGAGGACACCCGGCGGCTCGGCCTCTTCTACGCCAGCTGCATGGACACCACCACCATCGACCGGGTGGGCGCCGAGCCAATCCGCGCGATGCTGGATGAGATCGGCGCCATCAAGGCGCGAGCCGACATCGAGCGGGAACTTGCCACGCTGCAGAACGCCGGCATCGGCGCTGGCTTCGCGTTCCGCTCCGGCCAGGACGAGAAGAACAGCAGCCGCATCATCGGCCAGCTCTCGCAGGGTGGCCTGGGGCTTCCCGACCGGGACTATTACACCAAGGCAGATTCGGCCTCCGCCGCCCTGCGCGACCAGTACCGCGAGCACGTAGCGCACATGATGGCGCTTGTCGGTGTCGGCACCGCGCAGGCCGCCGCCGCAGCCGACCGCGTGCTGGCGCTGGAGACCGCGCTCGCCCAGGCGTCGATGACCCGGGTCGAGCGGCGCAACGCCGACAGCACCTATCACCTGCTCTCCCTGGCGAGCCTCCAGTCGCTCACCCCCGGCTTCGACTGGAAGGCGTTCCTCACCGAACGAAAGGTGCCGGCGGTCCGCGAGGTCAATGTTGCGCAGCCACGCTTCTACCGTGCGCTCGACTCCCTGCTCACGGCGGTCCCCATCGACACCTGGCGTGCCTACCTCGCCTGGCAGACCGTGCGCAGCTTCGCGCCGTCGCTCGGCAGTGACCTCGAAGGGGAAAGCTTCCGTTTCAACAGCACCGTCATGCGGGGCGTCACTGAAATGGAGCCGCGCTGGAAGCGCTGCATCGAATCCACCGACCGCTCCCTCGGCCAGATCCTGGGCAAGGCCTTCGTGCGCACCCATTTCACGCCCGAAGCCAAGGCCCGGGCGGAAACGATGGTGAAGAACATTCGCGCTTCGCTGCGGGAGCGCATCGGGCAGCTCGACTGGATGACGCCAGCTACCAGGCAGAAGGCGTACGCCAAGCTCGATGCCATTGTCCAGAAGATCGGATATCCTGACAAATGGCGTTCGTATGCCGGGCTGGAAATGGTCGCGCAGCCCTATGCCGTGAACGTCCTGCACACACGCGAGTTCGAGGTGCGGCGCAACATCAACAAGATTGGCAAGCCGGTTGATCGCACCGAGTGGGGGATGACACCGCCCACGGTCAACGCGTACTACAACCCCAGCATGAACGAAGTGGCCTTTCCCGCTGGCATCATGCAGCCGCCATTTTTCGATCCCAAGGCCGATGACGCCGTCAATTACGGTGGCATGGGTGCCGCGATTGGCCATGAGATTTCACATGGCTTCGACGACCAGGGCCGGAAATATGACGCGATGGGAAACCTGTCCGGCTGGTGGTCCGATGCGGACGCCACCGCGTTCGAGCAGCGCGCCAACAAGGTGGTGCAGCAATTCGATGGCTACGTCTCGGTGGACACGTTTCATGTCAACGGAAAGCTGACACTGGGCGAGAACATCGCGGACTTTGCCGGCCTCACCATCGCCTATCACGCCTTCCGGAAATCACTGGAAGGAAAGCCGGAGCCTGCGCCCATTGATGGCCTCACGGCCGACCAGCGCTTCTTCCTTGGGTGGGCGCAGATCTGGCGAGGCATGACCCGGCCGGAAACCGCCAGGCTGATGGTGAACGTGGACTCGCACTCGCCGGCACGGTGGCGGGTGAACGGCCCACTCGCCAACATGCCGGAATTCCAGGCGGCGTTCAAATGCCAGGCGGGAGACCCGATGGTGGCGCCCGCGGCGTCGCGGGCGAAGATCTGGTGATCCAAAACAGTAGGGGCGGCCCGCGGGCCGCCCCTACTGTCACGTCATATGTCCCGCGTCCTGCGTCCGAATTACCGCGGTCCTCTCCGCCCTCCGCCCCCACCACCACCATCTGATGTCCGCGCCGGTGCGGACCTGGGCGCGCTGGCGCGTGATGGACCGGCGCTGCTGCGCGGAGGCGGCGCAGAACGCATCGAGGGCTCCGACCGCGGTGCCGAGCGCACTTGTGGCGCCGGACGTTCCACCCGCCTCGGCGGCTCCGCCTCACGCCGGCTTGGTGACTCGACACGCTCTGCTGGCCGGCTCACGCTCGGCTCGCCCCGGTTTTCACCGGGGTGACCGGCCCGCACGCTGGGCGGTTCGGCCCGCTCGATGGTCGGGGCCGAACGGGGCTCGCTGCGACGCTGCAGCCGCGGCTCACCCTGGCTCTGCCTGGTCGAGGGTCGGCGGTCGACAGCCGATCCGCTCCGGTCACCGGTCGAGGGCTCCGCGCGACGAGGCTCGCCGCTGCCGCTGCGCTCCGAGGAACTGCGGTCAACAGCCGCCGGTCGACGCTCGACTGCTGGACGGCGGCTTGGTTCAGTCGACTCTTGACGCTCGACACTCGACTGCCTGCGGTCGACCGCTGTTGACGGTTGACCGTTGACCGTTGACCTACGCCTCGGCTCCGCCGTGCCCGGGGCCTGGGCGTTCTGCGCCGGCGACTGCCCCATGTCACCCGAGGTGGTACCGCGGCGCACCGGCGCCGGGTCATAGACTGTGTTCACTGCCCGGGTCGGTGTGGCCGCGGCGCGATCACGGTACGGCACGCCATTCCACAACCGGTCAGATTGCTTGAAGTCCGACGGTGTGGTGTAGCGCTGGCGATAGCCAGTAACGCCAGGCGTGTTGTAATACGGGTACGAGTACGTGGGATAGCCGTAGTACCTTGACGGTCGGTAGTAATAGCTGTCGTAGCCATAGTAGTAAGGGTAGTAGTATGGCCGGTAATAGTAGGGCGAGCCGTAACCCACCGAGACGCTGAAGCGGTACGGCGAGTAGTAGTACGGGTCGCAGTAATAATCGTAGAATGAATCGCAGTAGTAGGACGAGTAATAATAGGACGGCGTGTACACCACGGCCGGCGTGGCGTAGCTCGCGCTCGAATACTCGCTCTCGTACACGTCATAGGTGACGTAGTCGTAGTCGTAGCGGCTGCTCGCCATGCGCTGGACAATGTCATCCAGCACCGGCTCCGGATCGGAACCGGGATCCTGGGCATTCAGCGCGTCATAATCCCAGTGCTGGTTGACCGCAAAGGCATCGAACCGGAACGGGTCGCGGGACACCGCAGCATAGATGGCACCCTGCCCGGAGCCCGCATCCACCGTAAAGGTTTCGCGGTCGCCGCGGTCACGGAGCTCATAGGTGTGGCGGCCCCGGACGTAGTTGTCATCGTCAGGGTCAAGCGGGAAAAGCACGCGAACGCGGCCATCCGGGTCGGCGTGCAGCACCACCAGGAAGCCGTCGTCGTCGGTGCGGATCTTGACCTTGCCATGCTCGCCGCGGACGAACTGGCGGTCGTTGTTCAATTCGATCCGGACCGGCGGGTCCTGCGGCGCGAGCGTGATGGCGGGCGCCGGAGCCGGAACCAGAAGTGAAAGGAGGACTGTGGCGAACATGTCTCGCCTCCGAATTGCTGAGAACCTGACGGATGGGACTGCAACGACCAGATTGAAACTGCGAGCCCCGTGCCATGGCACCAAGTCATTATGGAGTAAACACTTGGACTTGGAAACGAGTTCCGGGGCGTCCGCCGACGGGGACGTTCTGGTCACGGCTCCCGATGCCAATACAGCCGCATCTCGCTGATCTTTTCCCCTTCGGTCTCGCAGAACATGGCCCCGCGCACGTCCAGCCACTGGCCGGTGCGGCGGCGCCGGAATACGCACTTGTACTCGGTGGAAAACCAGGGGCCGGCCGCGAAGATTTCACCTGATGAGAAGGTGATCTCCGACTGGTGGTAGGGCGTCTCCACCCAATATTCCCGGATGGCTGCGATGCCCCGAATCGCTTCGGCATGAGGTGTCGGAATGAAGACGGCCTCAGGGGTGAACACGCTGAGCAGCAGCTCCACGTTGCCCTTGGCCCACCCCTTGCCGAAGGTGTCCACCAGCATTCGTCCAAGGGCCCGGGTATCGGGCTGCGTCACTTCCGGAATTGGCTCGTCCATGCGCATGAACATATACGGCCCGGCCGCACGGTGGGTTGGGCTTGGAGTCCTGCTCGCCTTCGTTCGGCCCCTCGACGCCCAGACGCCCTGCCCGGCGCCATCGGGAGTGGCCTCGACCGCGGGCTGGGCCAGCCTGCGCCAGGATTCCCTTGACGCAGCCGAGCGACAGTTTCGCCGGGCGCTGTTTCTCTGCAGCAGCAATCTCGACGCCTTGACCGGTAACGGCTACGTCGCGCTGCGGCGCGGCAACCCCAGCCATGCTGATTCGCTGTTCATCCGGGCCCTGGCCACCGACAGCGCGAACGGCGATGCCTGGATCGGGCTGGCGCTCGGACGCGAGCGGCTGGGCGATTCTGCCGGCGCGGTCCTGGCGGCGCGCCGCGCACTTGTGCTCGCGCCGCGCGACCCGAGCGCAAGCGCGGTGCTCGACCGACTCATACCCGGCTGGCGTCGTCCCGCGCTCGGCGACGCACAACGCCCCGCACGCCTGCAGCTCGTGTCCCGAGTCCAAGGCACACACTTCGAGGTGTCCCGGGACGGCCGCTGGCGCCCCATCTGGCTCAAGGGGGTCAACATGGGGGTAGCGCTGCCCGGAAAATTTCCCTCGGAGTTCCCAGCCGATTCTTCGCTCTACGGCAACTGGTTCCGGATGATTGCCGCAACCCATGCGAACACGGTGCGGCTCTACACCATTCTTCCGCCCGAGTTCTATCGCGCGCTGCGAGGCTGGAACCTGGAGCATCCAGATTCCATCCTCTGGCTGGTGCACGGCGTGTGGACCGAACTGCCTGACGAGGGCGCCTTCGATGCGCCGGAGTTCGAGCACCAGTTCCGCTCGGAGATGCACAGGGTGGTGGATGTAATCCACGGCCACGCCGACCTGCCGTTGCGGCCAGGCCACGCCAGCGGCCGCTACGATGCCGACGTTTCTGCGTGGACGATGGCATTCATCATCGGGCGGGAGTGGGAACCTTTTGCCGTCAAGGCGTTCGACCAGCAGCATCCCGGCGCCGCACCCTACCAGGGTCGTTTCCTCTCGTCCGCAGGTGCACCGGCCATGGATCGGTGGCTGGCCGTGCAGTGCGACACAATGCTGGCGTATGAGTTTGACAGGTGGCACGCGTTACGGCCGATTGCCTACACCAACTGGCCCACGCTCGACCCGCTGACTCATCCCACGGAAACGAATGGCGACGAAGAGCGCGCCTGGCGCCGGCGCGCCGGCCGCCAGGCCGAAGGCAACCGGCTGGAATACGACAACGACGCCATCGGGCTGGATGCGGAGCTCGTCCGCCCCACCACCGCCAACCCGGCCGGCTGGTTCGCAAGCTTTCATGCCTATCCCTACTATCCCGATTTCATGCTGTACGATCCGGGATACAACAAGGCACGCTCGCCCGAGGGCCGCTCCAATTACTTCGGCTATCTGTCCGACCTGGTTCGGCATCACCGGAACATGCCGGTCCTCATCGCCGAGTACGGTGTGCCCTCGAGCCGGGCCGATGCGCATATCCAGCCGCAGGGCTGGGACCATGGCGGGCACGACGAGCAGGCGATGGCACGGATCGATGCCCGGCTCACGCGCGAGTTGCACACAGCGGGCACCGCAGGCGGGCTGGTCTTTGCCTGGATCGACGAGTGGTTCAAGCGCAACTGGGTGGTGACTGATTTCGAGCTGCCGGTCGAGAACAACCGCCGCTGGCACAACGTGATGGATGCGGAGCAGAACTACGGCCTCATCGGCATGTACGCCGGCGACTCGGCGAC
>DASSHL010000492.1:0-4639 GCA_035692845.1 Gemmatimonadales bacterium | reverse complement strand
GCACCGTGGCTCTTTGGCGCCTTCGCGCTCGCCTTCGCCATCAAGGTGCCCATCTTTCCGTTCCACACCTGGCTGCCCGATGCGCATACCGAGGCACCGACGGCCGGAAGCGTCATGCTGGCGAGCGTGATGCTCAAGATCGGTACCTACGGCTTCATCCGCTTTGCGGTACCGCTGTTCCCGTCGGTCGCACTGAGTCCGGCCGTCTCAGCGCTCATTGTCGTGCTCGCGGTCATCGGAATCATTTACGGTGCACTCGTTGCAATGGTCCAGCCTGACTTCAAGCGGCTGGTGGCCTACAGCTCAGTGAGTCACCTCGGCTTCGTCATGCTGGGGATCTGGGGCCTCACGCTGCAGAGCGTGCAGGGCGCCCTCATGGTCATGATCGCCCACGGCCTTTCCACCGGTGCACTCTTCCTGCTCATCGGCATGCTGTACGAGCGGCGCCATAGCAGGGATATCGCGGCATTTGGCGGTATCGCGCGGAGTGTCCCGATCCTGAGCCTGCTGCTGACCCTGGTAGCATTCTCGTCGATTGGCCTGCCCGGGCTCAATGGATTCATCGGGGAATTCCTTGTCCTGCTCGGGAGCTATGGCCGCTACCCGTGGGCCACCGGGATAGCGACGAGCGTGGTCATCTTCGCGGCGGCCTATCTGCTCTGGGCCATCGGACGAATGATGTATGGCAAACTGGACAAGCCCGAGAACGAGGCGATGCACGATCTCTCGCTGCGTGAGCTGGTTGTCCTGGCGCCGCTGGTGATCGGTATCGTCTGGATGGGACTCTATCCGGCGCCGCTGCTTCGGCGGACGGAAGGCTCGGCCCGGCAGCTCATCGAGTACGCACAACCGGGTCGCTCCAGCGCGATCAACCCTGCCGGCGTCGAGGTGCAGCCGTGAACGCGATCGACCTCACGACTCCGCTGGGCATCACCAAGGCGCTGTTGCCCGAGCTGATTCTGGCTGGTGCGGCGCTGGTGGTGCTGCTGGTGGTCGCCTGGCGTCACCGGACGCCGGCGGATAGCCGGCTCGCAGGCTGGCTCAGCGCCGCGGGGCTGGCAGCCTCCGGCGCCGGGCTCGCCTGGCTCTGGGCCACTGACGCCCGGGCGGATGGACTGGCGCAGATGATCGCGCTGGACTCGTTCCGCTTCGCGGCCGGTGCCATCATCCTGGTGTCGGCCCTTGCCACCGTGCTGGTGTCGCTGCACTACCTCGAACGCGAAGGGATGCTGGCGCCGGAGTACTACCCGCTGATTCTCCTCGGGACCGCCGGCATGCTCTTCCTGGCCGGTGCCGCGGACCTGATCGTGCTGTTCCTGGGGCTCGAAGTCATGTCGGTCGCCGTTTACGTCCTGGCGGGCTACGATCGCCGGAACGTGTTCTCCGCCGAGGCGGCACTCAAGTATTTCCTGATTGGTGCCTTCGCTTCCGGTTTCCTGCTGTATGGAATCGCACTCACTTACGGCGCCACCGGCCAGACCAACATCGCCCTCATCGGTGCGGTGCTGGGGGTCGGCTCGCCGTCGCTGCTGGCCCGGATGGGACTCGGTCTTCTCCTGATCGGCCTCGGGTTCAAGGTGGCGGCCGTGCCCTTCCACATGTGGGCACCTGATGTCTATGACGGGTCGCCGACGCCCATCGCCGGCTACATGGCAACTGGCGTCAAGGTGGCGGCGTTCATCGCCTTGACGCGATTGCTCGTCGAAGCATTCCCGTCGCTGGACCAGTTCTGGCAGCCGGTCATTGGAGTGCTCGCGGTTGTCACGATGGTGGTCGGCAACCTGATCGGGCTGGCGCAGAAGACGCTCAAGCGCATGCTGGCCTACAGCTCCATCGCGCATGCAGGCTACCTGCTCGCGGCGCTCTGGCCCGGCACCCATCTTGGTGCCAGCGCGGTCATGCTCTACCTCGGCGCCTACACGCTGACGACCCTTGCTGCGTTCATCCTGCTCGGTTCCCTTGGCCGGAACGGCGAACGCGCCGTGCGCTTCGAGGACATCGCGGGCCTTGCGCGCCGTCGCCCGTGGACCGCGTTCGCGCTGGCCATCTGCATGCTGAGCCTGCTGGGTTTCCCGGGCACCTTCGGCTTCATCGGCAAGTGGTACATCATCCAGGCGGTGGTAGCAGCGCATCAGTACATCCTGCCGGTCGTCCTCGTGATCACGAGCGTGATCTCGGCGGGCTACTACCTGCCGGTGATCATGGCGATGTACATGCGCGAGCCAGGTGAAGAAGCCGAGTGGCACAGCCTCCGGCTGCCGCGGCCGGCGGCCTGGGTTACCGGCATCGCGGTCGTGGCGCTCCTGGTCTTCGGCGTGGCGCCGCGCCATGCCATCGACGTAGCCATCGACAGCGTGCGCCAGCTGGCGACGACCCAGATTCCCCGCGCGGGACGCTGAGTCATGAAGGTGCCCAAGACGGTCTTCCGGGAGTACGACGTCCGTGGCATCGTCGATGAGGAGCTGACGCCCGAGTTCGCCCGCGCGCTGGGTCGCGCATTTGCCACCGTGGCGTGGGACAAGGTGGGGCGGGCGCCGGTGCTGACGGTAGGGCGCGACAACCGCCCCTCGGGCGATGCACTCGCAGCGGGCATACGGCAGGGCATTGTGGATGCCGGCGCCACGGCGGTGGACATCGGCATGGTCCCGACACCGGCCCTCTACTTGAGCGTGCACGCCCTCAAGGCTGACGGCGGCCTCCAGGTTACAGGCTCCCACAACCCGCCCGAGTTCAATGGCTTCAAGATGGTCGCCGCCGGCGAGTCGCTCCACGGCGAGGAAATTCTCCATCTCTGGGAGCTGATCGAAACCGAACGCTGGCGCACGGGAACCGGCGCCGAGCGGGCCGATTCCTCGATTCTTGGCCGCTACCGTGATGCCATCTGCGAGCGCAACAAGCTCGAGCGCCCGGTGCGTGTCGTGGTGGACTGCGGTAATGGCGTGGCGAGTGTCGTCGCCGTGCAGACGCTCCGCCAGGCGGGCGCCGACGTGATACCGCTCTTCTGCGAGTCGGACGGCAGCTTCCCCAATCACCATCCTGATCCTACCGTGCCGGAAAACCTGGTGGACCTGCAGGCCGAGGTCCGCCGGAGCGGTGCCGAGCTGGGCATCGCGTTCGATGGTGATGGCGACCGGATCGGCGCGGTGGATGAGAGCGGCCGCATCCTGTTCGGGGACCAGCTGCTCATTCTCTTCGGTCGCGACGCGGTGCAGCGGTTCGGCAAGGGCACCACCGTCATCTTCGACGTCAAGTGCTCCGACGTGCTGCCGGAGGCGCTGCGCAAGGCGGGTGCGAAGCCGGAGATGTGGAAGACCGGCCACTCGCTCATCAAGGCACGCATGAAAGAGCTCGGCGCCCCGCTGGCCGGCGAGATGAGCGGTCACATTTTCTTCGGCGGCGATTATTTCGGGTTCGATGATGCGCTCTTTGCCGCCGCCCGGCTGCTCGGGATCGTGTCGCAGGCGCCCTATGGTCTCGCGGCGCTGCTCTCCGACGTGCCCGCGACCTTCGCGACGCCCGAGATCCGGGTCGCGTGCCCGGAGGATCGCAAGTTCAAGATCGTGTCGGACGCCGCCGCATACTTTTCCGCGCGTTATCCGGTCAATACCATCGACGGCGTGCGCATGTCGTTTCCGGAGGGCTGGGGACTGGTCCGCGCCAGCAATACCCAACCCGTCCTGGTGCTGCGCTTCGAAGCCAAGCGACCGGAACTGCTCGAAGCCTACCGCGGTGAGGTGATGCAGTGGCTCGCGGGGCAGGGTGTCCACGCCTGAGCGATGACGCGACGCCGGGCCTGGGTGCTCGGTGCTGCCGGCATCGCCATCCTCTGCCTCTTCGCCGGCCGCTTTCTCGCCGAGCTGCTCGCCGACCGGTGGTGGGCAGCCCAGTTCTCTGACGGCGCGAGCCGCGCTGTTACCCGCTGGCATCTCTGGCAACTGGGCCTCGGCGCTGCCGGGGTCATCGTCGCCACCGCCTGGTTCATCCTCCACATGCTCATCGTCGTCCGCGCCGTGGGATCAGTCCAGATCCTGCGCGATGTGGGCGGCCTGCAGTTCCGCGAAGTTGTCCGACCAACTGCGCTCAAGGGGTTTGCCCTGGCGGCCGGCGTCTGCCTGGGTGTCGTGACAGGCAGCGCCCTGGCAGGGGAGTGGCGGACGGTGCTGCTGGCCCTGCACGGCATGGCGATGGGCATCGTGGAGCCGCTGCTGCAACGGGATGCGGGCTGGTATGTGGCTCGCCTCCCGTTCTGGGAACTGCTGCACACCTTCGCCCTGGCGCTCGCACTGCTGGCACTCCTGTCCGCCGTGATGCTCTACGCGATCATGGGCGCGCTCCGGCTCGAGCGCCGGCGGCCCGCCATCAATGACCACGCCCGCCGTCACCTCGGGATCCTGCTCGCCACGCTCGCGCTCGTCATAGCATGGGGCTTTCTGCTGCGGACCGACACGCTGGTGGCAGACACGCCATCCTCGGACGCGATTGCGTCGTTCCGGCGGAGTGCCCTGGTCGGGCCAGCTCTCGCGGGCACCGCGCTCATGGTGGCCGCTCTCTCAGCGCTCTGGGCGGCGCGCGGTCGCCATGCCCTCCTTGCGGCCGGGTGGGCGGTGCTCGGTGTCGCTTCCCTGGTGGCCAGGACGGG
>DASSHL010000491.1:0-2286 GCA_035692845.1 Gemmatimonadales bacterium | reverse complement strand
GGGCATCCCCGAAACAACACGGCCCCGCCCGAGGGCGAGGCCGCATTGTGGACTCGAACTGCAGCTGAATCAGCCGCCGAACTTCACGCCGACGGTGATCGGCACGAAGGTCGTGTTGCTGCCTTCGGTGAAGACGTTGTGGAAACGCGCTTCGAGGAAGATGGTCGCGCTGCCAGCGGCGTAGTCGAAGCCCGCGCCACCGTTAACGCCGAACTTGGTGCTCGACTCAGTATCAATATCCGAATCGAACTTGGCCTTGCCATTGTACACGCCGCCACCCGCGATCAAGTAGGGGTGGAACATGGACGACTCGGCCGTCTTGAAGGTGTAAACGACGTCAGCAGTACCATAAATGTTCTGGAACTTGCCGTCGCCATTGACGCCAGCAGCAAGATCATCGCTGAACTTGTTCTGCTGGTACGTGCCATCCACCCGGAAGCCCACCGGCAGGTTGGCCGGAGCGAACTGGACCAGGGCGGTGCCCTGGAAGCCCAGCTTGGCCGCATCGCCGAAATCGCTGAGCGGGATGTTCACGCCACCACCAACACCAAAGCTCACCGGCGTCTGTGCGTGCGCGGTCGAGGCGGTAAACGCCGTCGCCATCGCCACTGCTGTGAGAGCCTTCAACATGCCCTTCATGTCCCTTCCTCCTGAATCCCGTTGAACTGTTGAGGTCCTTCTGGTGTCCACGTCCACCCGCAGCGGCCTCATGGCCGTTCCCGACGCTTACAGACTAACGAGCAAAGTTAGCACTCTTTGTCGCAAGCGCAACTGGGCAGGAACTCGGAAAGTTCCGTAACCGGTTGCCAGCAAGGACCTTGCCATGGGCGCACAACCCTGCGCTCGCGTCATGCTTTCGGACGCCCGGCCGCATCCTGCGGCAGGGCTTCGGCATTTTGCCGGGCCCGGCGGGACGCGATCAACCGCCAGGCGAACGCCATTGCCAGAACAACGACAGCCCCACAGATGATCCAACGAGAGTCCAGGGCGATTCCGACCAGCGCAATCGCAATTCCCAGAATGCCGAGCAGTTGTCTCGTCATCTGTCCAGAAAGGCTGCGATCGCTGTCCTGAAATCAGGCGTGGCGCGAGCCGCCGCATTCACTCGCGCACCGAGCGCCATCCCCTCGGCAAAGGAGAGGCCATCCTGCGCATACAGCAGCTGCTTCGACAGTGCGAGCGCCGATGCCGAGCTTTCCACCAGCGCTGCAAGCAGAGTTTCTGCCTCGTTCTGCAATGCAGGCTCCTGCACTACGCGCGAGACGAGCCCGAGTTCCAGCGCCTCTGATGCACTGACGACTCGTCCCGTCGCAACCAGGTCGAACGCGACGCGCTCGCCCACCAGCCGTCGCAGCATGGTCATCACCATGGCCGGGACGAAGCCGCGCCGGATCTCGGGATAGCCTACGCTGGCGCGGTCGGACGCAAGCACGATATCGCACGCTGTCGCAAGCCCCGCTCCGCCGGCCAACGCACGTCCCTGCACCACTGCCACCACCGGTTTGGGCAACGCGCGGAGCGCGAGGAACAGCCGGCCCAGCCGCATGGCATCCGTTTCGTTCTCCTCGAGCGACCGGTCGGCTGATGCGAGGAGCTCGGCCAGGTCGGCGCCGGCACAGAAGTCCTTGCCGGCACCCCGCACGCACACTACCCGCACATCGGCATCAAGATCAGCCCTGGCGATGGCGGCAAGGAAATCATCAATCAGCGCTGCGCTCAGCGCGTTGCGCTTGTCGGGGCGGTTGAGGGTGAGGGTGAGGATGCCGCGCGAGCGGTCCTCAAGGAGGAGCGGTTCGCTCATGGAGCGTGGCGGGAGAGCAGCGTGCCGGCGAGGGATGCCGGTACCGGAATCTCCATGCGGAGGAGCGCCGTGGAATAGACCTTTCCCTGCGCATCGGTCTTGAGACTGAGCGTGCCGCCGCCGTCGAGCGCGCCATGGAGGAGAAAGTTGAGCGCCCGCAGGTTGGAAAGCTCGAAGCGCTCGACTCCGCTCACCATGTCCCCGAAGTGGCGAGCCACCCGCTCCCGGGTCACCTCCTGCAGGAGCACGGGCCAGTAGTCCGGCTCCAGCGCGATCACGCCCACATTGGCCGTATCGCCCTTGTCGCCTGAACGTGCGTGCGCGAGGTACCGCAGTGACACCATCTGCAACAGTTCAGCGGGCGCAGTCGCCGCAGCCTTCTTGACAGGCATCAGGGGTCTCCCTGGCTCATGCTTCGAGGATCTCCACTCCGATGTGCGGCTCGATCTCGCGGCGATCGACGAGGGCGGGCCAGTAGGCGACAA
>DASSHL010000490.1:0-5023 GCA_035692845.1 Gemmatimonadales bacterium | reverse complement strand
AGGCATCCGCGGAATCAGGGCATCGCCGCCGCCATCCGGACCGGCATCCTCCGCTCCCGCACCGAGATCGTCTGCTCCATCGACTGCGACTGCAGTTACGATCCGCTGCTCCTCCGCGACATGATTCCGCTCCTTGGCGACGGCGTGGATCTCGTCACCGCCTCGCCCTACCACCCGGACGGCACCGTGCGAAACGTGCCAGCCTGGCGACTCGGCCTCTCTCGCTCACTGTCTCGACTCTATCGCGTCCTCCTGGGGAGCCCGCTCTCCACCTACACGAGCTGCTTCCGGATCTACCGCCGCGCCGTGGTGGCCGAATGCCGAGCCGACCGCGGCGGTTTCCTGGGAATTGCCGAATTGCTGGGGCGGATCGTCCTCGCTGGCGGCACCGTGGTGGAGTACCCGGCCACGCTCGAGGTGCGCGTGCTGGGCCGCTCGAAGATGAAGATTCTCCGCACTATCATGGGCCATTTGGGTCTCGCCACCGTGCTTGCGGGCGCGCGGTTCCGGCAGGCAGCCGGCCACGCACTCGAGCGCAGGGTAGGGATGTCAGCGCGAGAGATCGGGAAAGTGTCGCTTGGCAGTTCGTCCTGAAGTCGCCGTCATCGGTGGCGGCATGCTGGGCATGACGCTCGCCCTCCGCCTGGCGGAGAAGGGCGTACGCGTGACACTCCTCGAAGCGGAAGCCGCACCCGGCGGGCTCGCCGTGCCGGAGACGATCGGCGGCTTCCAGTGGGATCGCTTCTATCACGTGATGCTGATGTCGGACCGCAACCTCGGCCGGCTGATGACGGATCTCGACCTCAGCGAGGCGGTTCACTGGAAGCAGACCCGCACCGGTTTCTACGGCGACGGGCGGCTGCACTCGCTCTCCAGCAGTCTCGATTTCGCGCGCTTCCCGCTGCTCTCCTTCCCCGACAAGGCGCGGCTGGCTGCCACGATCCTGTGGGCCTCGCGCGTGCGGAATCCGTTGCCACTGGAGCAGGAACCGGTGGAGACCTGGCTCCGCCGCTGGTCCGGCGACCGGGTGGTGAACCGGGTCTGGCTTCCCCTGCTCAAGAGCAAGCTGGGCGACAATTACCGCATCGCCAGCGCGGCCTTTATCTGGGCCATCATCGCGCGCATGTACGCCGCCAGGCGTACCGGGCTCAAGAAGGAAATGTTCGGCTACGTGGAGGGCGGTTACGCCCGCATCATTGCGGCCCTGCGGGCGCGGCTCGATGAGTTGGGCGTGCAGTTCGAGCGCCAGGCGCGGGTGGTGGAAGTGAGCGGCAACGACAACAGCGCCACGATCCAGCTGGCAGACGGCCGGGTGCTGCACGCGGCGCAGGCAGTACTCACGCTCCCCTGCTCGTCCATCCTGCAGGTCTGTCCGTGGCTCACCGTCGCCGAGCGCGAACGGCTCGACAGCGTGGTGTACCAGGGCATCATCTGCGCCTCGGTGCTCCTGCGCCGGCCGCTGGCCGGATATTACGTCACCAACATCGTGGACGACGGCATCCCCTTCACCGGCGTGATTGAAATGACCGCCCTGGTCGACCCCAACACCTTCGGCGGGCACTCACTCGTCTACCTGCCGCGCTACCTGGCACAGGATGACCCGGCCTGGATGCAGGATGATGTGGAGCTTTCGGCGGCATTCCTGGATGGCTTGCGACGAATGTATCCCGACCTCGAGCCAGGCGACGTGGTCGATCTCCGGATCGCGCGCGCCCGGCAGGTGCTGGCGGTCTCCACCCTCGACTACTCCCGGCGGTGCCTGCCGGACTTCGAAACCAGCCTGCCCAACATCTTCGTGGCCAATTCCGCGCAGATCGCTCACGGGACGCTCAATGTGAACGAAACCATTGCGGTGGCTGAGTCGGCCGCACGCATGCTCACGGCAGGCTCCTCGCGGGCGGCCGCATGAGCCGGCCCGTGGCCAGCGTGTCACTCGACACCGACAATCTCTGGTCCTATCTCAAGGTCCACGGCGACGCCGGCTGGGAGGCGTACCCGTCCTACCTCGCCCGGCTGGTGCCTCGAGCACTTGATGCATTGGACCAGCTCGACCTCCGGATCACGTTCTTCATTGTCGGGCGCGACGCGGCCCAGGCGCCGGATCGCGGTGTGCTTCGCAGCCTGACCGGCGCCGGCCATGAAATCGGCAACCACAGCTATCTCCACGAGCCCTGGCTGCACCGCTACACGCCGGCGGAAATCGACGCCGAGATCGCCCGGGCACATGACGCAATCGCCGAGGCTACCGGGATGGAGCCGTCGGGCTTCCGGGGCCCGGGATTCAGCTGGTCGCCCGACCTGCTCGAGGCGCTGGCCGCGCGCGGCTACCAGTACGATGCATCCACCTTGCCCACGTTCATCGGCCCGCTGGCCCGTGCCTACTACTTCAGGACCGCCCGGCTCAGCCCGGATGAACGCCGGGACAGGGTCATGCTGTTTGGCCGGTTCAGCGAGGGCTTCCGGCCAGTGCGGCCGTACGAGTGGTCGCTGCCCTCGGGCAAGCGCCTGCTCGAGATCCCGGTGACGACAATGCCAGGACTGCGGGTGCCGTTCCACCTGACCTACCTCCTCTATCTGGCGCGAGTCTCCGAGCCGCTCATGCGGACGTATCTCCGGACAGCGCTCGCCGCGTGCCGGCTGGCCGGCATTGGCCCGAGCTTCCTGCTGCATCCGCTCGACCTGCTGAGCGGCGACGAAGTGCCGGAGCTCCGCTTCTTCCCCGGCATGGACTTGCCGTCGGAACGGAAACGCGCCCTGTTCGTCCAGGTCCTCACCATGTTGCGCGATCACTTCACTCTTGGGCCGATGGGAGTGCACGCGGCGGCGATTCGCGAGCGCGCCGGAGTCCGCGTGCTTCGTCCGCTGGCGGCCAATTGACTGAAAGCATGACGCTTTTGGGGCAACCGTGCATGCGCCTGCGCGACGCACGCTGTGGCCCGGTCGTTGCGCAAGGCGAACGCACGGTCACTCATCATCACCGACGTTTTCCTGAAAGTGCAGAGCCAGGATGCCGTTGAGCTTCTCGCCGGATGGCAGCGCGCAATGGTGCGTACGCAAGATCGTCGTCGTCGGACCCGGCATCGTGGGGACCCCGATGGCGGCCATGCTCGCGCATGCCCGGATTCGCATCGGGAGTGAAGCGCCGGCACGAGTCGTGGTGATCCAGCGCGCATCAGCCACCAGCGGCTGGAAGGTGGCCGCCATCAATGAAGGCCGCTCACCCATCGGGGGAATCGAACCGGAGCTGGACCGGCTGGTGACGGAGTCGGTGGGAACCGGCCTCCTCTCGGCGAGCCATGATACCCGGGAGGTCGCGGACGCCGACGTGGTGCTGGTCTGTGTCCAGACCGACAAGAGAGGCTCCGAGCCCGACTATGGGCCGCTGTTCGACGCGCTGCACTCGGTAGCGGCCAACCTTGAGCGGCGGCCCGCCGGCCAGCTGCCGCTCATCGTGATTGAGTCGACCCTGGCACCGTCCAGCATGACGACCGTGGTTCGGGCGCTGTTCCGGGAGCATGGGCTCGAGGATGGCCGGGACGTGCTGCTGGGCAATAGTCCCAACCGGGTCATGCCCGGCCGCCTGGTGGAACGAGTCGCCACATCCGACAAGCTGGTGGCCGGCCTCGACCCGCGGACGCCCGCGCTCGTGGCGGAGCTTTACCGCCGTATCGTCACCGGGGGCACTGTCCACCCGACCTCGAGCCTCAGCGCCGAAATCGTGAAGACGCTCGAAAACGCCTATCGCGACGTGCGCATAGCCTACTCGGCCGAGGTCTGTCGCTGGTGCGATGGCAACGGCGTTGACTTCTATGCCCTGCGCGACGAGGTGAACGCCCGGCTGGAGCAGTGTGATGCCGCCTCAGGGAACCCGAACGCGGTACCCTCGGGCGCGCTCCTGGTACCGACGGTCGGTGTCGGTGGCCATTGCCTGCCCAAGGACGGCGTCCTGCTCTGGTGGCGCCGCCGCCAGCATGGGCACGACCCCCGGCGGAGCCTCATCCTGCAGGCCCGTCGCATCAACGACGCGTCCCCGGCGACAGTCCTGGAACAGCTCGAGCAGAACTTTGGCCCCCTTCGCGGCCGGCGGGTCACCCTGCTTGGCGCCGCCTACCGCTTCAACTCCGAAGACACCCGAAATTCGCCGACACTGGTGCTGGGACAGCTGCTGGAGGCCCAGGGCATGCTGGTACGCGTCCACGATCCTTACGTCTACGGCACCGACCAGAACCTGGTCCGGAGTGGCCTCGCGGCTTGCTTCACCCAGGACACACGCGACGCCGTCGCCGATGCCGAAATCCTGGTTTTCTGTACCGCGCACCAGGCCTACCTCGACGGCATCGAGTCGTTGCTGGATAGCGCGCGGGTGGCCATTGGCGTCTTCGACGGCTGCAATCTCTTCCATGCCGACCGGTTCACCGGGCGTCGGCTGGCCTATGCCGGCATTGGCCGGGGACGCAGCCACCCCACCCAGGCGATGGTCGAGTTCGTGCTGGACGGCTTCCGTGCGGTGGAACGCGGCCTGGCGAACGAGCTGAGGACGACGATCAAGTTCCTGAACAGCCATTACAGCACCAGCAGTTTCGATTCGTCCAGCCTGGAGGAAGTGCGGCGCCTCGCAGGGACCTGCGTGACGGGCTGCGTCATCGCGGAGACAGGCCCTGTGTTTGTCCCCGCCTCGCTTGACGGCTTCATGCCCTCACTGGTGCGAATCGCCGCCGGGCCTTTGGCCGCCGGCCAACGAAAAGCGCCTGCGCCAGCCCGCCGGATCGGCCCGGTGACGGGAGGCCGGCGGGAGAATGCTGGATAGGGCTTGGGGCTTGGGGCTTAGGGCTTTTTCCACACAAAATGTTCGCTCGTCCTCAGGGAAAATCGTCCGCACCTCTACGATGTGGAAAACAGCGCGTGAGGTCTGCGGACCCTTCCGCGCACGCTCGCCGACAGTGGCCAGTAATATCATGTAATAGATTAACTACCAAGAAGCAAACAACTGCGGGTGCTACACTTAAACCTGCTATTTTCGCCT
>DASSHL010000489.1:0-2729 GCA_035692845.1 Gemmatimonadales bacterium | reverse complement strand
GGGAGCACGCTTCCCACCCGGCTGTCATTCCTGGCCACCGCGATCTGGTGGGCGGTCTTCGCCATCCCGCTTTTTCGGAAGGTTCCTGAACCACCGCTGCTTCGCGAGCGCGACGAGTCGCTTGGGACCGGCGCCGCGATTCGGGCGAGCCTTGCCCGCCTGGGCGAAACCTTCCGCGAGCTGCGGCTCTATCGGTATGCCTTCCTGATGCTCGTCGCCGCGGCCCTCTATGGCGACGGGATCAACACCATCATCCGGATGGCGCCACTCTACGCCGCCTCCACGGCGCACGTGCCGCAGACCGCGCTGATCGGCGCCATCGTCATGGTGCAGTTTGTGGGAATTCCCTTTGCGTTTCTCTTCGGCGCGATGGCGTCTCGAGTCGGCACCAAGCGCTCAATTCTCATCGGCGTTGCGATGTACGGCGTGGTCAGCGTGATGGGTTATTTCATGCGGACGACATTGCACTTCTATGCGCTGGCCTTCATGGTAGGGATGGTGCAGGGTGGTACCCAGGCCTTGAGCCGTTCGCTCTTTGCCACCCTGATCCCGCGCCATAAGGCCGGGGAGTTTTTCGGCATCTATGCCATTTTCGAGCGCTTCGGCGCGATACTGGGCCCGCTCTTCTATACCGCGGTTCTCCGGGCAACTCACCAGGCGCGCTATGCCATTCTGTCCATCATTGTCTTCTTCGCCGTCGGGGCGCTGCTGCTCTGGATGGTGAACGTCTCCGAGGGCCAGCGAGCCGCACGGCTGGCCGATGAAGGGGTGGTGCGAGTGTAATGGATGTCGTTGAACTGACCCGTACGCTGGTGGAGATCGAGTCCCCGACGTTCTCGGAGGGGCGGGTCGTGGAGTACCTGCACGGCCTGCTTCACAAGTCCGGTTATCAGGTGATTCGCCAACCAGTCTCGGATGGGCGGGACAATCTGTATGCCTTCCGGGAGCCGCCCGTGGTGGTGCTCTCCACGCATGTCGACTGCGTGCCGCCGTTCGTGCCGTGGCGCGAGGCGGACGGCATGCTGCATGGTCGCGGCGTGTGCGATGCCAAGGGCCTGGCCGCGGCGATGTTCGTCGCCGCCGAGCAGCTTGCCGCCGAGGGGGAACGGCGCGTGGGGCTGCTGTTCGTGGTGGGTGAGGAGCGCGGATCCGATGGCGCGCGCGCCGCGGCGGCGCTCGAGCCCAAGGGCCGCTTCCTGGTGAACGGCGAACCCACCGAAGGATTGCTGTGCATTGCGCAGAAGGGCTCGCTGCTGGTGCGGCTCGAGGTGCGAGGCGAGCCAGCCCATTCCGCCTACCCCGAGGAAGGGCGCTCCGCGGTGCTCAAGCTGCTCACCGTGCTGGACCGCCTCCGCCACATGCGCCTCCCGTTCGATCCCGTGCTGGGTCCGGCCACCCTCAACATTGGTGTCATCGCCGGCGGCAACGCTCCCAACGTGATTCCCGAGCACGCCAGCGCGGAGGTGCTGGTGCGCACGGTAGGACCATCCGACCAGCTTCGGGCGCAGATCCTCGAGTTCGCTGATGCCGACGTGTCGATCACCTTTCCCGCCGAGCTGCCCTATTACCTGGGCGAAAGGCTGGAGGGCTGGGAGACGACTGCCGTGCGCTTCGCGAGCGACCTCCCGCTGCACTCTGGCTGGGGCCAGCGCTTCCAGCTGGGCCCCGGGAACATACGAGTGGCGCACACGCTGGATGAGCGCATCACCCGGCACGAGCTGGAGGCAGGCGTCGCGGCGTACGTCCGCATCTGCCGCCAGCTAGCCGCCAGCCCTTGACACACTCGCGGGAGGCTCGTAAACTCTCGCGTTCGTAACGGCGGTCGCTTTAAGGCCACTTGTTCCCGCCGCGCCCCACCGGGCGAAAACAAAGAACTAAACAGCCGAGTGAACGCTCCTCGTGCTCCACGCGGCCGAGGAGCGTTTCCTCGTTTATGGACGTAGGTCGTGCGACGAAAGACGCACGGCTTATGACTACCACATGACAGCCGTCCTAATCCGCAAGTACGGAGGCGAGGCGCTCGCCTCTCCCTCGCGCATCCGCGCAGCAGCCGAGCAGGTCGTGGCACGCGCCGAGGAGGTGCCACTCGTGGTGGTGGCGAGCGCGCGGCGTGGCGTCACCGACCATCTGCTGGAACTGGTGCGTGAGGTGGGCGCCCGGCGCGCCAGCCGGTCCGCCGACCGTGCGGTGGCCGCCGGAGAGATCGTGAGCGCCGCACTCCTCGCCGCTGCCATCGAGCGATCGGGCCGCAAGGCCGTGGCGCTGGATGGACGTGAGGCAGGCCTGATCGCCACGGGCGACTGGGCATCGGCGCGCCTTCGGCAGGTCCAGCCCCGTCGCATCAGGCAGATTCTCTCTGCCGGCGCCATTCCCGTAGTGGCCGGCTTCCAGGCGCGGCGACGCCGTGGACTCGCAACCCTGGGCCGAGGCGGCAGCGACCTCACCGCAGTGGCGCTGGCCGGTGCCCTCGGCGGCGCGTGCGAACTGCTCAAGGATGTTCGGTCCCTGCACACGGCCGACCCCAGGGTCTGTCCCGACGCGCGCTCGCTATCCCACGTGAGCCATCAATTCCTGGTCGATCTTGCGCGCGCCGGTGCGCGCGTCTGCCACCCGCGCGCGGCCGTCGTCGCTCGGCAAGGCAACATTCCATTGCGGTTTGCCCATTTCCAGGACGACGCGCCCGGAACGCTCGTGACCCGTGCGCCCACGGATCACGTCGCCATAGTCCT
>DASSHL010000488.1:0-3281 GCA_035692845.1 Gemmatimonadales bacterium | reverse complement strand
TGTGATCGTTGTGCGCACCCACCGCGACGAACTCGCCCCGGAGCGCCGGGTCGCTGCCCCGGATGATGCCGACCACGTTGCGCGCCGGATCCTTGACCGGTGCGGTAGTGTAGCTCACGGCGAGATTGGCCGTTGGTCCCGCGGTGCCCGGCGTTAACGCCGACAGCGGCTTGCCGAAGATGGCCTCTCCGGCACGGGTGGTGATCAGGAGGCTGGCCTGGCCTGCGGGACGTTCAGCCGGATTGTCGTTCAGGAACATCCGCGGTTCCTTGATCCGGTTGAGCGCGGCCGGCGGGTACTCGTCGAGGATGGCAATGGCGACGCCAGCAGCATCCTGCAGCTCGGTGGGCGCCCGGCGCAGGCTGCGCAGCGAGGCGATCCCGCCAGGCACTGCCAGGACCACGAGCTTGTCCTTCGCCTGCTCGGCCGAGATGAGCGACGACGAATCACCCAGGATCCCGCCGAAGATCACGGGAACCGACGTCAGCTGGGCGTCACCCGCGCCAGTCGAGACCCAATCGGTGAAGAGCGTCAATGGCGAGCCATTCACCACGAAGGTCGATGCCGGATCCAGGCTTCGCGTCGCGACAGGAATGGTCTGGAAGTAGGTGCCGTTATCGCCGGCAGGTTCCAGGCCGATCTTGGCAATTTCACTGGCGATGTAGTTCGTCGCCTTGACGTTTCCGATGGTGCCGGCTTCCCGGCCCTGCATCGAATCATCGGCATAGATGTACAGCCGGGTCATCAGGTCCTTGGCGCTAATGGCCGCGGACGTCGGCTGGGGCTTGTGGGTGCGGGGCAGCGTGACTTCCGGCAACGGCACCACGCCATCGGGGCCGGCGGCCACCGCTGTTGGCTGGGACACCGCCGTGGAGGCGGGCGCCCCGGCGCAGCCCAGCAGGGCCAAGCCGGCGACGAGTGCCGTGAGCAGACGGACTTGCATCAAGAATCTCCTCGAACGAAGTGAATCCGGCACGCCCCGATCAGGGCAGTGCCGCACCGGCGACCGTGCCGGATTTCAGGTGACGGGCCAGGAACTCGTCGGTGACCTGCTGGATGAGCATGCTGCTCTGGCCGTTGTAGGCGGCCCCGTGGCGGCCCGGCGGATAGATCCGCGTGTCCACGTCATGGCCCGCATCGGTGAGCGCGGTGAGCAGCTGCATCGTATTCTGCGGATGGACGTTGTCATCCATCATCGAATGAATCAGGAGCAGGCGCCCGGTGAGCTTGGCCGCATTCTTCACCGCCGAGCTGGTGTCATAGCCGGCCTCGTTGAGGGCGGGCGTGTTCATGTAGCGCTCGGTGTAGATGTTGTCATAGAGGCGCCAGTCGGTCACGGCAGAATTGGCCACGCCAACCTTGAAGATGTCGGGATACGACTCCATGGTGAACACGGTGGAGTACCCGCCGTAACTGCCGCCCATGATCGCGATACGCGAGCTGTCCACATAAGGCAGGGTCGAGAGATACCGCGCCGCCTCGGCGAAGTCGTGACTCTCCCACTTGCCCAGGTTTTCGTGGACAACCTTCATGAACTTGCTGCCGTAGTTGTTGGACCCCCGGTTGTTGAGGTCCACCACGAGGTACCCTTCCTGTGCCAGCCACTGCTCCGAGCCACTGCTGCCGAAGGTGTTATAGACCGCCTGCGAGCCGGGCCCGCCATAGATCGCGAAGATGACCGGATAGCGCCGGGTGCTGTCGAAGGGATATGGCTTGACCATCGAGCCATCGAGCTTCTGCCCGTCAGACGTGGTGAAGCTGAAGAGCTCGGTGGGCGAATAGGCGTGGGTCTTGAGCCATGCCGTCACGGCTTCATTGGCCTCGAGCTTCTTCAGCATCTTGCCGCCGGTGGCCCAGAGCTCGACCTGGCGCGGCTGGTTCACCGACGACCAGCTGTCGATGTAGAAGCGCGCGTTGGGTGACATGTCGATGCGATGCGTGCCGGTGGCCTGGGTAAGCCGAGTCAGGCGGCTGCCATCGTAGCGCACCGAGTAGAGCTGCCGTTCGAGCGGCGAGGCCTGTGTCGACGTGAAGTAGACGAGCTTGCGGGCAGGATCCGTGCCCTCCACCCTGGTCACGCTCCAGTTGCCGCTGGTAACCTGCTTGACCATCCGGCCCGAGTAGTCGTAGCGGTAGAGATGCTGCCAGCCGTCACGGTCAGAAATCCAGAAGAATTCCCGGCTGCCGGCCGGAAAGGTCATCATGTCCTGCACGCCGGCGTAGAAATCGTAGACATCCACCCAGGCGGGTGATGTCTCGGTCATGACCAGCCGCTTGCCGCCGGTGTGGATGTCAAAGAAGAAGAGCTTCATCTCGTTCTGCGAACGATTGAGCGTCACCACTGCCAGGGTATCCGGCTCACTGGTCCAGTAGATGCGCGGGATGTATTCCCCGCCTTCCGGCCCCGGCTCCAGCCAGCTCTGCTGTCCCGTGGCCGCATTGACCACGCCGATCCGGACGTGCGCGTTGCTGTCGCCGGGCTGGGGGATGCGAATCTTGTCCCATTCGGGATGCACGCCCGAGAAGTCGGTGAACTGGTCCACCGGCTCCGGGCTCTCATCCAGCTGCCAGTACGCGATGTTCCGGCTATCCGGTGACCACTTCCACGCCTGCGCGAGGCCGAACTCCTCTTCGTACACCCAGTCGAACCGGCCATTGTGCACCAGCTCGGTGGCGTCATGCGTCAGCCGCATCTCCTTGCCCGACGACAGGTCGGTCACGTACATGTCGCCGCCCCGCTCATACCCCAGGCGCGATCCATCGGGCGACAGCTCGCCGGTCCGGGCACCCTTGGCCGCCAGCTGGAGGTGCCGGTCGGCGAGCGTGTAAACGTAGAAGTCCGAGGTGCCGGATCGACGATACAGCCGCTGGAAGTTGGTCTGGAAGACGAGGTGCTTCGAGTCCTGCGCCCACTGGAACGCGCTGTAGTTGAACGCGCTGTCGGTGCCGGGAAAGGTCAGTCCGGCGGCGCTGAACAGCTCGGCATCCTTCCCCGACGCGGGATCGAAACTGCGGATCACTTCCCCGCCCTCCCCACGCGTCGTGTAGGAGTAGCGGTTGCCGCCATCGATCCAGGTGACGCCGCGTGGCCCGGATCCCCCCGACAGCGAGCGGCCGGCCCGAAGGGCATCCTGACGGCTGGCGAAGGTGGCTTTTTGCTGGGCTGCGGCGAGAGTAGGGATCAGGGTGGCCAGCGACAGCGTGGCCAGGGCGAGCCGAACGCGCGAATGCATCAGAGCAGGTCCTCTATGAGTGAGCCCGGCCCCGCCTGGTCGCGGGGC
>DASSHL010000487.1:0-2681 GCA_035692845.1 Gemmatimonadales bacterium | reverse complement strand
GCATGGCCCTTCTCATCGAGCACGAAGTAGAGCCGGTCCTCGATGTTACGAAGCCGCTGCTGCTTGATGGGCAGCTTGCGGTCGGCGAGGGCCTCGAGCTCAGCCTTCTGTACCAGCTGCTTGAGCCCCGGCTCATTGAGGAACTTCAACAGCTTCTTGTTCTTGGGCATGCCGAGCTGCGCCTGATAGAGCAGGACACCACCATCATGGCGAGTCTTGGGATCTTCGAGCAGGGGCTCAGCCTCGGCCAGCAGGCCGCTCACCACGGTGCTCTGCTTCTTGGCCAGCTCGGCCACCTGCCGGTTGAACTGCTGGTACTTGTCATCCTCCGCATGCCCCACGGGACCGGAGATGATGAGGGGCGTACGGGCTTCATCGATGAGGATCGAGTCCACCTCGTCGATGATGGCGTAGATGTGCTCGCGCTGGACCCGCTGGTCCAGGGTAAACACCATGTTGTCGCGCAGGTAATCGAAGCCGTATTCGTTGTTGGTGCCGTAGGTGATATCCGCCATGTAGGCGGCCCGGCGCTCGGGCGACTGCGGCTGGGTGTCGTCAAGACACGCAACGGTGAGCCCGAGATAGGTGTAGAGATGGCCCATCCACTGTGAGTCGCGCCGGGCCAGGTAATTGTTTACCGTGATCAGGTGGCAGCCGCGGCCGGTCAGCGCGTTCAGGTACAGCGGCAGTGTGGCCACCAGTGTCTTGCCCTCGCCGGTCGCCATTTCGGCGATCCGTCCCTCATGCAGCACGATTCCGCCGATCAGCTGCACGTCATACGGGACCATGTCCCAGGTCAGTTCCGTACCCGTCACCATCACCGTCGTGCCGAGAAGGCGCCGGCAGGCCTCCCGTACGGTGGCAAAGGCCTCGGGCAGGAGTTCCTCGAGCACTGCTGCGATGGCCTTCCGGTATTGCTCCTGAAGATCGGCGGTATGCTTCTCCAGTTGGTCGCGCTCGGCCGGATCGGCGGCGTCGCGCTTGGCCTCCTTTGCCTCGCGCACGCGATCGGCCAGCTCGCCGGTGCGTTCGCGAATGATGCCGCGGAATTTCTCCGTCTGCGCGCGGAGCTCGGCCTCGTCCAGCGTGGCCAGCCGCTCCTCATGCGCCTTGATTGCCGCAAGGCGGGGACGGATCTTCTTCACGTCCCGTTCCTGCCGGGTGCCAATCACGGCGGTCACCAGCTTCTGTATCATGCTCCGTCACCCTTGTAGAGTCCGTTGGCCGCGACGTAGGCCGCCACGGTGTCCGGTACCCAGTAGCGAATCGAATGGCCTTCACGCACCCGGCGCCGCACCTCGGTGGCGGAAATCTCCACGAGCGGAACCGTAATCCGGCACCACGCCCCATCCGTCAGCTCAGGGCGTGCTCCTGGCCGGGCAAAGACCGCGATACGGGCCAGCTGCGCCACCGCGTCCGGTTCCCGCCACTTGGCGAAGTCCCGGGCGGCATCGTCACCGAGGAGCAACACCCATTCGGTGTCCGGCTCGGCGGCGCTCAGCGCCCGCAAGGTATCCACAGTAAACGAGGGGCCGGGGCGGTCGAGTTCCGCGCCTTCCATCCGGAAGCCCGGGGCTCCCGCAATGGCCAGCTCCACCATGCGTGCACGATGCAGGGCCGGCGCCTGGTGCCGGCCAGCCTTGAACGGCTGCTGGTGCGCAGGAACGAACCGGAGCTCATCGAGCTCCAGCTGCTCCATTGCTGACCGCGCCGTAATCAGGTGCCCGTGATGGATCGGATCAAACGATCCCCCGAAGAGCCCCACGCGCATCAGGGCCCCTGGGAAATCTTGGGAGGACAGACGTGGTCGGTGCCGGGCGTGCCCGGATGGAAGCGGCGGAGATAGCCACAGGTCTGCTCCGCGTCCTCGACATATCCCAGGGTGCGCTGGGTGCCGATCAGGTCGATCAGTGCCGGCGGCGCAACCTTGGCCTGGGGATAGGTGGAGAGCAGATCACGCAGGTAGATGACGGCGGAATCCCACGCCTTCATGCGCAGGTAATACTGGGCCGCCTTGTATTCCTTGAGGGCGAAATCGTCGTTCAGTGCGGCAATACGCGTCTTGGCGCGCGCGGCCGCGTCCGTGCCCGGGTACCGGTTGAGAACCTCTTCGTAGGTGCTGAGCGCCGAGCTGCCATAGGTGGGATCGAGCTCGGGCCGGCGCCACAAGTCGGCATACGCATCGCCTACCCGCACCAGCGCGTCGGCGGCGAGCGGGTGGGTCGGCGTTTCATCGCTGACACGCCGGAACTCGCGCGCGGCCTCGAGCCGGCGGCCGGCCGCGAAATTGGCCTCGCCCAGCAGGAAATGCCCTTCGACCCGTCGGGGATCGTTGCCCGGCGACTCGAGGTTGAAGCGCTCCACCCGCTCGATGGTTTTGCTCCAGTCGCCCTGCCGAAACGCCGTGTGCGCGTTGGCCCAGAGCGAATCCAGCTGGGCCGGGCTCAGCGATTCGGCACCGCTCACCGGCGCGACCACTGCACCGCGGCTCGTGGCGGAGCCACAGGCGCTGGTCAGCAGAAGCCAGGGCAGGAACCGGCGTACTGTCATTGCACATCCATTCGCGTGGTCTCCCCTGCCGAATCGGCAGGAGAGAGAGTTGCCAGTCGCTTGCGGGCGAGTTGGCTCAGTGAGTCATCAGGCGCGCCCGTCGCGATCGCGCGTTGCCAGGCGATCGCCGC
>DASSHL010000486.1:0-2147 GCA_035692845.1 Gemmatimonadales bacterium | reverse complement strand
CGGAGCAGGGACGTTGCTGGCGACCTGGTGCGGCCGGGCATTTTCCTCTACGGCGGCATCGCTGGCGACCAGATTCCGGAGACGGTGGCACATTTCCGGAGCCGGGTCGTGGCGGTCGAGGATATCCGGGCCGGCCAGACGGTAAGCTACGGTGCCACCTGGCGCGCGAGCGCGCCCACGAGAATCGCCGTGGTGGCGGCCGGCTATGCCGATGGCTGGCACCGGAGCGGCTCATCGCGCAGTGTGGTGGAGCTTCGCGGCCGCCGCGTGCCGGTGCGGGGTCGCATCACGATGGACATGACCATGGTCGAAGCCCCTGATGACACGGCGCTCGATGATGTGGTCACGATCTTTGGCGGGCTCGTGTCGCTCGATGAGCAGGCGGCGCTCGCGGGGACCATCTCCTATGAGCTGCTCACCAGCCTGAGTCCGCGGGTCGAGCGCCGCTACGGCGAGGCAACATGAACCACCGACGTGCAGCCATCATTGTCCTCGATGGCGTGGGGATTGGCCCCGCGCCCGACACCGCGGCCTATGGTGACGCAGGCAGCGATACGCTGGGGCATGTCCTGGCCGGCGCGGACCTGGCCCTTCCCAATCTCAAGGCCCTTGGCCTGGGGCGGTGCGCGCCGCTCGACAGCGTTCCGCCCGTGCCGGAACCGGCTGCGGCGTGGGGCACCGCCCAGCCGGCGAGTGCGGGCAAGGACAGCACTACCGGCCACTGGGAAATGTGCGGCGTGATCCTGGAGCAGCCCTTTCCCACCTATCCGCTTGGGTTCCCACCTGCCGTGATCGACGAGTTCAGCCGGCTCACGGGAAGAGGAGTGCTGGGGAACCGCGCCGCCTCAGGCACCGCCATCCTGGACGATCTGGGCGCTGAGCATCTGCGAACCGGCTCGTGGATCGTCTACACCTCGGCCGACAGCGTGTTCCAGGTGGCTGCACATGAGCGCGTCGTGCCGCTTCAGGAGCTCTACGCAGCCTGTGAGACGGCGCGCGCGATGCTGCTGGGCGAACACGGCGTGTCGCGGGTGATAGCCCGACCGTTCGTGGGTGAGCCCGGCGCGTGGGTCCGCACCGCCGGCCGCCGGGACTACAGCCTGCCGCCGTCGGGCGAGACGCTGCTCGATCTGCTCGCGGAGTGCAACGTGCCCCGGGTCGGGGTGGGGAAGGTGGACGACCTTTTTGCCGGCCGGAACATCTCTTCCACGCACACGCCCACCAACGATGCGGCGTACCGGCTGCTGGATGAGGCGCTGCAGTCCATGGAGCGGGGGTTTCTCTTTGCCAACGTTATCGAGTTCGACCAGTCGTGGGGCCACCGGAACGACGTCGCCGGCTTCCGCCGGGGCCTGCTGGAGCTGGATGCGGCGCTGCCGCGGCTGCTTGGTCGGCTTCGGGAAGAGGACCTCGTTATCTTTACGGCCGATCATGGCAACGACCCCACGACCCCTTCCACGGATCATTCCCGCGAGGTCGTGCCGCTGCTGGTGACCGGACCGAGAATCCGGCCGGTGCCACTGGGGCGGCGGGCCACCTTTGCCGATGCGGGCCAGACGGTAGCCGAATATCTGGGCGCCCGGCCGCTCGCCGCGGGCACCTCATTCCTTGACGAGGTCAGGACGTGACAGACGGGCTGGAAACCGCCGCGCGCGCGGCGCAGGCGCAGGCGTACGCGCCTTATTCGCACTTCCGTGTCGGTGCCGCCCTGGAAGGGGAGGACGGACGCGTGTTCGCCGGCTGCAACGTGGAGAACGCGTCCTACGGGCTCACCATCTGTGCGGAGCGCGCTGCCGTGGCGTCCGCCGTGACGCAGGGGACCAGGCGCTTTCGCCGCATCGTGATTGTGAGTGACATCGACCCACCGGCGGCGCCTTGCGGTGCCTGTCGCCAGGTCCTGTCGGAATTCGGGGCGGACCTTCCGGTCGAGGGGATCGGTCGCAGCACACGCGTGAGCTGGACCATCAGGGAGCTCCTGCCCGCCGCCTTCGGACCGGGGTCGCTCGCGTGAGGCAGGCGATCGGGTTTCTCATGCTGGCGGCGGTGGTGGCAGGGTGCAGTGAAAACCTGACCACGCCCGGTGACTGTCCCGGGAATTGCCCGGCGGATCACCTCGATGTGCGGGACACGGTGATCATGGCTGAGCG
>DASSHL010000485.1:0-7690 GCA_035692845.1 Gemmatimonadales bacterium | reverse complement strand
CCGGAGCGCCGTGTCCAGGTCTCGCTCCAGCCGGTCACAATAACCGGTATCCACCCGGCGCTGGATGCGCCGCTCGTCCACTTCGACGCCAAGGAACGCCGCGCCGTTCATGGTGGCGGCAAGCGGCTGCGCGCCGCCCATTCCACCCAGCCCCGCCGTAACCACGAGCCGGCGAGCCAGCGAGCCGCCGAAGCGCTGGCGCGCGCACTCGGCAAACGTCTCGTAGGTGCCCTGCAGGATGCCCTGCGTGCCGATGTAGATCCAGGACCCGGCCGTCATCTGCCCATACATCGTGAGCCCCAGCGCATCGAGCCGCCGGAATTCGTCCCACGTGGCCCAGCGCGGAACCAGGTTGGCATTGGCGATGAGTACCCGGGGTGCCTCGTCATGCGTGCGAAACACGCCCACCGGCTTGCCGCTCTGCACCAGCAGGGTCTCGTCATTCTCCAGCCGGCGCAGCGTGGCCACGATCTTCTCGAAGCACTCCCAGTTGCGCGCCGCCTTGCCGCCACCGCCATACACGATGAGCTCGTCCGGCCGCTCGGCGACCGCCGGATCGAGGTTGTTCATCAGCATGCGGAGCGCGGCCTCCTGGTGCCACCCCTTGCAGGAGAGTTCAGTGCCGGTGGGCGCATGAATGACGCGGCTGGCAATCGAAGTCATCAGGTCCTGTTCTCCGTCCAAGTGCGGTGCTGGCACCGAATTATGGCCCGAAACCGCCCCCCTGACCAGCACCGGGTTCCGGCCGCTGGCCGGCCCGGCAACCTTCCAGCAGATTCCCCTGTCCAATTTCCTGCATGATCACTCCGACTCGTGGGGCGCGCGCGCTGAAAAGGATTCCGGCCCGGCAACGCTCGGACAGCGATGCTGTCGAGGTGGCCCTCGCCACCTCAGGCGATCCGCATGCCTTTGAGCGGCTCTACCGGAGCCATGTAGGGCGCATTCATGCGCTGACCCGCCGAATGCTGTCACCCGACGAGGCGGATGATGCGACCCAGGATGTCTTCATCCGGGCGTGGCAGAAGCTGGAGTCGTTCCGCGGTGAGTCCAAGTTCGGCACCTGGCTGCACAAGATCGCGGTGAACGTGTGCCTGGGGCGGCGGGCACAGCTGGGCCAGGCACGGGCGCGCTACCACGCCGATGACGCCCCGCTCGAGACGGTGCCGCACCCCCACACCGGCGGCGCGCTGGACCGGGTGGACTTCGAGACCGCGCTGGAGCAGCTGCCCGACGGAGCCCGCCAGGTGTTCGTGCTCCACGATGTGGAAGGATATCGCCACGAGGAGATCGCCGAGATGCTGGGCACCGTGACCGGAACCTCGAAGTCGCAGTTGCATCGGGCGCGCATGGCCCTCAGGCAGCACCTGGAGCGCTGAATCATGATGACGGAACACTGGACTGACCGGCTGTCGGAATACGTGGATGGCGAGCTGACCCAGGATGAACAGGCGGCGTGCGAGGCACACCTGGCAACCTGCGCCGAGTGCCGCGCCGTGACCGAGGATCTCTTCGCCGTGGCGCGCACGGCAGCTGCCCTGCCCGCCGACGATCCGGACCGGGATCTCTGGCCCGGCATTCTCTCGGCGATCACGCCCGAACGCACGGTCATTGCGCTTGAGCCGCGGCGGCCCTGGTACGCAAGCGTCCCGGGCCTGGCGGCAGCAGCGGCGATCATTGCCATGGTGAGCGGCGGCTCGGTCTGGCTCGCCATGCGACAAGGAACGGACACGACGGCCCGCACGCCGACGATCGTCGCATCAACCACCACGCAGCCGACCGCGACGGTGGCGCCGGCGGCGATGCGCGCGGAGCAGACCTATGACGCGGCGGTCGCAGATCTTCGAAAGGTGCTCGACGCCGGTCGCGGCCGGCTCGACACCACCACGCTGCGGGTGCTGGAGCGCAACCTGGCGACCATCGATTCGGCGGTGGCAGATGCCCAGCGCGCCGTCGCCAGCGATCCCAACAATGCCTATCTCAATGCCTATCTCGCGCGCACCATGCGCCGGAAGGTTGACCTGCTCCGCCAGGCGGCCACGCTCGCCCGTGCGGAAACCTGAACTGAGGACCTGACCGTGTTGCTCGCTTCGCTGCTCCTCCTGTCGTCCCTGGCGCTGCAAGGCCAGGACACGACCTTCGCCGCCACCCGGGGTGACCGGCTCCGTGTGGGTGTGCACGAAGGATCCATCTCGGTCAACGCCTGGGACCGGAACGCCGTGCGGGTTCAGGCCGAATCCGACGATGACGACGACGACGTCCGGGTCGACATCTCCCGCAGCGCCGGAGCCATCAGCGTCTCGGCGCGAGGCCGGCGCGGCGAGCCGGTGGAGGTGTCGTTCACCGTGACGGTGCCCACCTGGATGCCGCTCAGCCTCAACTCGGTCGAAGGGGACATCAGTGCGCGGGGCACTACTGCCGCCATCAACGCCCAGACCGTCAACGGCGGCGTGCAGGTGAGCGGTGGAACCGGCAACGTGACCCTTTCGTCAGTGGATGGCAGCGTGGAGCTAACCCGCTCCAGTGGCCGCATCAGCCTCACGACAGTGAACGATGACGTCACGGTGCGCCAGTCGACAGGCAGCATCACGGCCTCCACGGTGAATGGCTCGGTCATGCTCGTGGATGTCGCCTCTGATGCGGTCTCAGCCGAGTCCATGAACGGCGACGTTCATTTCGGGGGACCCATTCGCAATGGCGGGCGCTATCAGCTGAGCACCCACAATGGTGACGTGCTCGTTGGCGTGCAGCCGGGCGCCAACGCCACGGTGTCAGTCAACACGTTCAACGGTGATTTCTCGTCCGACATCCCGGTGGAAGTGCGGACCCGCGACCGCCACGACGGCAGCTTCACATTCACCCTGGGCGACGGCAGCGCAAGGCTCGAGCTCGAGTCGTTCCAGGGAAGCATCCAACTTGTCCGGCCCGGCAGCACCAGCGACCGATAACCTGCCCAGGAGACCAGCACCATGCTCGCATTGACCACGCTCGCCATGATCGCCGCCCTCCAGGGCAGCCAACAGACCCAGGACTTTCATTGGTCCGGCACCCTTGCCGCCGGCAAGACGATCAGCATCCGCAACGTCAACGGCGATGTGCGCGCCGTCGCGGCCAGCGGCAATCAGGTTGAAGTCACCGGCATCAAGCACGCCCGGCGCAGCGATCCCGCCAGCGTCCAGATCAAGGTGGAACAGACGGACGAAGGCGCCATCATCTGCGTCCTCTACCCCAACCAGCAGGGCAACAGCTGCGAGGACCGGCGCTCGAACGGCCGCAACAACGACAACAACGACGTCAGCGTGGACTTCACCGTGCACGTGCCGTCGTCCGTCCTGCTCTCGGCCCACACCGTGAATGGGGACGTGAGCGCGGAAGGATTGGGTGCCGACGCCGAGATTGGCACGGTCAACGGCGACGCCAGCGTCGAGACCAATGGCTTTGCGGAGGCCAGCAGCGTCAACGGTTCGGTGGATGTGGTAATGGGACGAGCAGACTGGAGCGGCTCGGCGAATTACCGGAGCGTGAACGGGCCCGTGTCGGTCACGCTGCCGGACGGGGCCAGCACCGAAGTGCGCGCCAGCACCGTGAATGGCGACATCGACACCGACTTCCCGCTCACCGTCCGCGGCAAGTTCGGCCCGCGCTCGTTGCGCGGCACCATCGGCAATGGCGGCCGCACTCTCGCCATCGAGACGGTGAATGGGTCGATCAATATCCGGAAGAAGTGATCCGTAACCGTAGGGGCGAAGGCATGGATTTGCTCCTGCGGTTACGGCCTCGACGATATCCGTACCACGATGTGCGGGACGTCGGTCGCACCACGGGGCACGATGAAGCGCACCGGCTCCGAGGCGGCGTCGAGCAGTTGCAGGGTGGCGGGAGCGACCGAGATTTCCCACTCTCCCGGCGTAATGCCCATCGAATAGAAGGTGCCGTCCGAGAAGGTTGACAGCGTCCGCCGGTGACCAGTGCTCCGCTCCACGAGAACGAGCGGCACACCGGCCACCGGCTCCGCCGCCGGGCCTCGCTGTACCACGCCCTCGATCACGGCGCCAAGCTGGAGTGGCACGTCGACCCGGGTCACGGCGTTGGGGGCGGGATACGCCACGGCAGCCTCGAACCCAGGCACCCAGAGCGGTGACTGGAAGCTCAGGGAGTCGACGGACACGAGCACCGGCTCAAACGGCACGACGTCCCAGACGCGATATGTGCCAGACGAATCGCTGAAGTCGCTGCTGTTGCCCACCTGCACGCGAACCCCACCCAGCCCCGGCTCGCCGTCGTCCATGTGGCCGTCGCCATTCTTGTCGAGAAAGACCACGCCTGCGAGCCCGCCGCGCTGCAGTGACGGGCCAGCGTCCAGCGCCAGCGAGCCCGCAGCCTTGTCATAGAGCAGCGAGCCCTGCACGTACTGGGTCCCATTCACCGGACCAACCGCCGGTGCCGTAACCTGGGTGAAAGCCCTGAGCTGCGGCAGTGCGGTCGACAGCGCAAGCGTCCAGGTCGCGCCGCCGCTGCCGCGTGTCCAGCTCACACCCGTTTCAAGTCGGAGGGCCGGCGAGAGAGCGCGCGCGATCGAGAAGGCGGCGTAGTTCATCGTGCCCGCCCCGCGTGTTTCCAGCGAGCCGCGGAACCAGAGCCGCCGAAACAGCGCACCCCAGTGCCCGTTGGGCACGGCAAACGCATCCAAACCGAGAAAATCGTCGGTCTCGGCGCCAGCGCCGGTCACTGCCGTTCGGTCAAGCCGCACGTAGGGCACGGCACGCACGCCAGCCAGGTCCACCGAGATGCCAACGCGTGAGCGGAGCGTCGAGCCGCCGTCGGTCGTGGCATACTCGACACGCCCATCCAGATAGAGGTAGTTGCGCCGCGAATCGGGACGCCAGAAGGCGTTGGCCTGGAATTGCGTGCGCCGGTTGAGCGGGTTGAGGATCGGTTCATCCGCGCCGCGTGAAAAGAAAGTTGCTTCGGTGCCAAGCCGAAGATCGAGCGTCGGCTCGTAGGAGAACCGCGCCCTTCCATAGCCATGCAGCACCGCGGTCGCTTCAGCGGTCCACGCACCGGCAAGGTTGCCGATGGCGTTCAGGTAGGGATGAAAGAGGTCAGGCGCGCTGTCGCGCCAGAACTGGTCCATCCCGCCACCGACGGTCCACTTGCGGCTGACGCCCGCACGCAGGTCGACATTCGCCGCGGCGTCGCACATGTCGAAGCGGCACTGGCCTCCGGAGACACCGTACTCCACGCGCCCGGCGGGCAACAGCGCACTGGGCACCAGGTACTTGCGACTGAACTCGCGGCGCTCGCCGTAGGGGCCGTAGGCGACGAAGTCCACCGGATTTTCGCCATACAGTACCGGTAGCTCCACCGAGTACCTGCCATCGGCACGCACGCTGTCCACGCCCACCAGCACGCCATTGCGATAGGCTTCGAGCTGCCAACCCGGCGGCAGGTGTCCGGCGTAGGCGATGTCGCTGATGAGCGATGGCCGCAGGTAGGGCGCGTTGGTGACGTAGAGTCCGCGGATGGAGCGTGGCGTCTGGCCCGAGCCAAGACCGTCACCGATCCGCACCTGGCGCAGCCAGGACTGGTTGCGCCAGACGCCGAGCCAGCTTCCATCCACACGGACATCGCCGCTCGAAGCGGGACCCTCGCTGCGGAGGCCGAGCTCGAGCGAGCCGCCCGCCACGGCGGCGCCGCCGGCCAGGCTGTAGGACGCGCCGCCAAGGACATCGCTGCTGGGCGAGAAGAGTGAATAGTCGAGCACGAAGCCGTCCAGTGGACGACGCTCAGTTCCCAGCACGAGATTGGGCAGCAACTCCGGTGACTCGCGCAGCAGCGATGCCCGGGCGGCGTCCCGCTGGAGGCGGAGCCCAAGCGGCAAGCGGTCGGGATTCCGCACCACCACCTCGAGCGCGCTCCAGTCCACGATGATGTCAAGATCCAGCAGTTTTCCGAGAACCTGCGCGGAGAGGTACAGCTCGGCGGGATCCCGCTGCAGCTCGCCGGGTGCCAGCGACAGGACCTGCCGGCCGAATGAGGCGCTGCGTGTCGTCGCATCCACGACGAACGGCACATGGCGCGGCTCGATCAAGGCTCGCACGACTCCGCTGGAGTCGGCGTCGGCACGAATCTCCGCCAGCGCCAGAAATTGCGAGAGCGGAATCAGTGCATCATCACCAACCCGGTAAGCCAGGACCGTGCGGGCGGCCAGCCGGCCCAGCCGCAACTCCACGATGGCGGGCACCGGCAACGTATCGGCGGGCTGCTGTGCGGCCGCGCGTCCCGGCGCAAGGAGCACGAGCAGCGGGACGACGACAGGAGCCAGCCGTGGTCGGCCCGCCATGATTCAGGGAATGACGACCGGCAGCGAGTCGCGCGCCACGCGGAATGGCAGGAGCGATTCCGCCGGCAGGTCGACCCGCCCCGGCGTCACCTCGACGCGGAGCATGTATCGACCCGCCGGGACAGAATCCAGCGGTATGGTGAATCGGGGCACGATCGGCGCGTATACCGAGACCGGAAGGGTGAAGTGCCCGCGCAACGCGCCGGCCGAGTCGGTGAGCGTGCCGCGCGCGGTGGCCAGCAGCGCCGCGTTGCCCGCATGGGCAATTCGCGCCTGCACCACGAGCGAATCGCCTTCCGTGTGAGCCCTGAGGCTGTCCAGCGCAGCCCCCGTCTCGACGTTTCCATTGCGATAGAGAATCGGCAGCACCGTGCGCACCTGCATCGGCAGGCCGATCGTCACGCTCCCCGAGTCCGAGGGTGCGCTGACAGCAAGCTGTCCGCCGCGCGCCAGCACGACCAGCCGGGCCCAGTACTCTCCATCGGGCAGTTCAGGCGGTGGCGTGATCAGGAGACGCACCACCTGCTGCGCCTTGGGCTCGATGCTGGCGCGTCGCGGAAAGATCCGGATCCATGGTGCCGCGTTGGGTGCCGAGCTGTCGGGCGAGTCGGTGAGCCACGCCCGGAAGCGCCCCGCCGAATCGGTCACGGCATAGCCGTAGGTTGTCGAGAGCGTGACTTCGACGGCCTGCTCGTTTGGATTCACCAGCAGCATGGTCGCCGTGCGCCCCCGGCTGTCCATGAAGACCGACGTCGGGGCAACCAGCACTCCCTGCGCGGCCAGCACTGCCGGGGCGAGAAACGACATGACGACGAACGCGACAGCTCGATTCATGGATACATGACCGTCAGCGTGATGGTGGCGGAGTAACTGCCGGGCCGCTGGTTGAACGCTGGCGTGGCGGTGCCACCCAGGAATACGGAGCCCCTGCCCTGCTGCGACATCGTGGCCACGTAAGACTGCCGAGGGTCAAACGTCACCTGCGCGCCGATGCTTTGCGATGGCGAGAAGCCCGCATCGGAACCGCTGAATGACAGGGGCAGCGACGCGCCCGACGGACCGCTCATGGACGATGGCAGCGAGAAGGTGAGGATGACGACGTCGTTGTTCTGCCCTGTCAGGTCGAACTGGCCGGAATTGGCCGGGTCGGTCCGGAGCACGGTCGTGGGCGCACCAGCGAGCAACGAACCGAACGCGAGCGGCCGGATACCATCAACGCGGATCTTCCGTCCCGCCTGCGCCAGCGCGGGGTGGGTAGAGAGCACGGCAAGTCCGAGCACGAGCGCGATACGACGCATGCGTCTCCGGAGGAGTAGCTGATTGAAATGGAATCGGCACAATCTAGCACCG
>DASSHL010000484.1:0-2562 GCA_035692845.1 Gemmatimonadales bacterium | reverse complement strand
GTGGAATATTTCACGAACATGGTCTTCCGCACGAAGAAGAAGCGGAAGTTGACGCCGCGCCGCACGTAGGGATTGGTGCCCTGCTCGAAGGGGAGCTCGATGTTGCAGCCGATCGAGAGCCCGCCGCCCTCCACCGCACCGCGGTTGGCCGCCTCCATGATGCCGGGCCCACCGCCGGTGATGATCGGGATCCCTTCCTGCGCCAGCAGGCGCGCCGTCTCGACCGCGGCCTGGTACGCAGGGTCGGTCGGCGGCGTGCGCGCCGAGCCGAAGACGCTCACGCCGTCGATCACGTCACCCAGGGCATCGAAGCCCTCGACGAATTCACCCATGATGCGGAACACCCGCCAGGGGTCGGTCTTGAGCAGTGCGTCAGGCCGCAGCTTGGGCTGCGGGCCCTCCAGCAGCATTTCGTCTTCGGTGGGCCGCTTGGGCTCGGCGCCCGGCGGATAGGGTCGGCGGGTGTTGTCGGAATCAGCCACGGGTCAGGTGCGCGATCATGGCCCGATAGTCATCGGGCACGTTATAGAAGTAGGGCGACACACGAACATGCCCCGGACGCGCATCAGTCACGAAATGCGCTTGGGCAAGCCGTGCCACTTCAGCATGCGGATCGGCGGCGGGAATCATGATAATGGCGGCGCGGTCTGCAGGTGACTGCGCCACCTTGGGGCGGAATCCCGCCGAACGTAGCTGATCGATGCAGTCCTCGGTGAGCATCGCGGTGCGCTCACGGATTCTCGTCGCACCAAGTTCTTCCCAGATTTCCAGCCCACCCAGCTGGGCGTAAACCGGAAGCAATGGCGGCGTGCCCATTTCCAGCCGGCGCGCATCGTCGTGGAACTCCAGCGAAGTTACGTCAAACCGGAACTGCTCGCGATGGGCAAACCAGCCGGTCGCGTGCGGGTAGAGGTCGCTGGTGATCGCCGGCGCACCATAAAGGAAGGCCACTCCGGGCCCGCCCATCAGCCACTTGAGCCCGCCAGCACAGTAGAAGTCCACGCCAAGCGACTTCACATCCACCGGGATCTGGCCGGCTGCCTGGTAGCCGTCGATCAGGCAGAGCGCGCCCTTCCGATGCGCCAGCTCGGCGATCGCACGAGCGTCCTGGATCGCGCCACTGGCAAAGAAGACGTGGCTGGTGGCCACGATGGCCGTGCGGTCGTCGATGGCGTTCTCATAGAGTTCGAGCGGCACGGTGATGCCATCGAGGCTCTCGAGGATCTGCACTTCGACGCCGAGGTCCTGCTTTGCCAGCCACTGATAGCTGATGGTGGGGAAATCGAGACTGGTGACGATGACCTTGTTGCGCCGAGCGTAGTCCAGCGACTCGGCGACGACCGTGAGCGCCGAAGAAATGTTCGGGTGCAGCGCGATCTCACCCTCGCCGGCGCCCACCACCCGGCCGTACCTCGTGCGCAACTCGGCCAGCGCCCCCCACCAGACATCGTACCACGCCGCCGCACCCCGGTTTTCCCAGAGATCGAGGTACTCGTTCACCCTGGCCCGGGCCCGCACGCTCAAGGCACCAAGCGAACAGCTGTTGAGATAGATCGAGTGCCGGAAGATCGGGTACTCGTCCCGGTGCGTGGGGATCGTGTCTGGGGAAGGCATTGGGGGGAATATAGGGGATAGGGATTAGGGGCTAGGGCTCGGCGGCTCGGCGGCTCGGCGGCTCGGCGTACGGTGTCATTGCGAGGAGGGGGCATCGCCCCCGACGAAGCAACCTTGCAGCCCGACATCGGAGTCCCCCGACGAAACTCCGTCCGTGAGCTCGCGGTCGGGCTGCAAGGTTGCTTCGTCACACGCTCCGCGTGCTCCTCGCAATGACATGCCAGGGCTAGCTTCGCGTCCCGCGTCCCGCGTCTATCTTTCCCCCATGTCCGCTCGCGACCCTACTTGGCCGACTTATCCCGGGACCTGGCGCCTGCTTGCCCTCCGGTTGACTGGCCGCGCAGTGCTCAATCCTCGGCTCGCAGCTGACCTGCTCAGCGCAGCGTGGGCATTTCGCCGGCGGCACTGGTGGCGGATGCCACCGTTTCTTCCCCTGCCCGACCGCACCTACCTCCGCTGGCGCATGTACACCGCCTATGCCGACGAGTCGGCGGTGCCGCCACTCGATGACGTCGTCCGCTTTGCGCGCTGGCGACGGGAGTTGCTCAGGCCATGAGGGAGGTCGTGATCCTGGGCGGCGGCTTCGCGGGGCTCTACGCCGCGCGCGCGCTCAAGGGCGCGCTCGCTCACGTCACCGTCATTGACCGTACCAATCACCACCTGTTCCAGCCAATGCTTTATCAGGTGGCCACCGCCGCGCTCAGCCCCAGCGATATCGCCTACCCGATCCGATCCGTGCTCCGGCGGCACCGCAACACCGATGTCCTGATGGGTGAGGTCGACCGGATTGATGTGAACGAGCGGCTTGTGTCGCTCCTCGATGGTCGTAGTATTCGCTACGACTACCTGCTTGTCGCTGTGGGCGCTCATCACTCCTACTTCGGCCATGACGATTGGGAGCCGCTGGCGCCGGGCCTCAAGGCTATTACCGACGCGCTCGAGGTGCGG
>DASSHL010000483.1:0-4099 GCA_035692845.1 Gemmatimonadales bacterium | reverse complement strand
GCGGGTCGCGGGTCGCGGGTCGCGGGTCGCGGGTGCTGAACCTCGCCTGATCGTCAGCCCAGCGAAACCCCGGTTTTCACCGGCGTGACGGGGGTCCATGAGGGCCCACCCAGAGCACTTCACCATGCCGGATGCTTCAGCCGGTGTGAAGTGCCATGTGCGGGCCCCTCATGGATTCCCGCTTTCGCGGGAATGACGAGGGGGTAGGTTCTAGCTCTTACAATTCCTGACTCGTATCTCCCGAGCCTGGGCCCGCGACCCGCGACCGCTCGTCCCTCGTCCCTCGTCCCCCTGCATTATCTTCCCATCTCCCCCGTCATCCCACGGACCTCACCGCCATGCGCCGTCTCGCACTCGCTTCGCTGCTGCTCGTCGTCGCCGTTCCCGCTGCGTCCGCCCAGTCGCTCTACATGCCGAGACCCATCAAGCGGACGTACGCCGAGGGGACACGTGCGAAGGACGGAAAGCCCGGCCCCAACTACTGGCAGAACCACGCCAGCTACACCATCTCCATCTCGGCGATGCCGCCGGATCGGCTGATCACCGGCAGTGAGCAGATCACCTACGTCAACAACAGTCCCGACTCGCTCAAGACGCTCACCATCCGGCTCTTCGGCAACATGCACAAGCCGGGCGCACCGCGCTCGGGCGGCGCCACCGGGGAATCGATGACCTCCGGCGTCCACATCCGCTCGTTCTCGGTGAATGGCACGCGCCAGCACTGGAACGACTCGCCACGCTACTTCACGTGGCAGCCGGTGCGGCTGCCGGAGGCGCTGGCGCCGAAGGATTCGGTCAAGCTCTCGTTCGACTGGTACTACGACCTGGTCCAGCGGCCGGGACGCGAAGGGGTGATTGATTCCACCACCTTCTACCTGGCGTACTTCTATCCCCGCGTGGCCGTCTACGACGACTACAACGGCTGGGACCAGATGGACCATACCAGCAAGGAGTTCTACAGCGACTTCAACAATTACGACGTCACGGTGAAGGTCCCCGCCAACTTCGTGGTGTGGGGCACCGGCACGCTGAAGAATGCCGACAGCCTGCTGCAAGCGGAGCCGCTCGCGCGGTTCAAGGCGTCATTCACCAGCGACAGCGTCATCAAGGTGGCGAGCGGTACGGATATCGGGGGCGGCAAGGTCACCGCGCAGGGGGCCACCAACAGCTGGCATTTCACTTCGACCCATGTCCCGGATGTCGCCTTTGGCGTGAGCGACCATTATGACTGGGATGCCGGCAGCGTCGAGGTGGCGCGCGGCCGCCGAGCCAGCGCGCAGGCGGCCTACAACGACAGCGCGAGCGATTTCCACCAGATGGTGAAGTTCGTGAAGCACTCGCTCGACTTTCTCTCGCATGAATGGCCGGGCGTGCCGTATCCCTACGAGAAGATGACGGCATTCCAGGGTGGCGCGGGGATGGAATATCCTATGATGGCCAACGATGAATCGTACGCTGACCCTGCCTTCGCACAGTTTGTCGTCGCGCACGAGATCGCGCACACCTACATGCCGTTCTACATGGGCATCAACGAGACCCGCTACGCGTTCATGGACGAGGGCTGGGCCACGACCTTCGAGTACCTCATCAACCAGAAGGACATGGGCGACAGCGCGGCGACGAAGCTCTACCAGCAGTTCCGCATCAATGGCTGGGCCCGCACCATGGACCTGGCGCAGGATCTTCCGATCATCACGCCGGCCGATGCCATTACCGGTTCCGCCTACGGCATCAACGCCTACGGCAAGCCGTCGCTTGGCTACCTCGCCGTGAAGGACATGCTGGGCGACGATCTCTTCCGGAAATGCCTCCATGCCTACATGGAGCGCTGGAACGGCAAGCACCCGACGCCATGGGATTTCTTCTATACGTTTGACGACGTCGCCGGCCGTCCGCTCGACTGGTTCTGGACCAACTGGTACTTCAGCAATGGCTACATCGACCTGGCGGTCAAGGAGGTCAAGCGGGTCGAGGGGTCAGGCAGGTCAGGCGGTTACGCCGTCACCGTGTCGAACATCGGCGGGATGGATGCACCCTTTGACCTCGTGGTGACGCTGGCGGACGGCACTACCCAACGGCTGCACCAGACAGCGGCGGTGTGGCAGAAGGATGGAGCTCAGGCAGTGATTCCGGTTCGCACGTCCAGCGCGGTGAAGTCGGTGGAGATTGACGGTGGGATCTGGGTGGACGCGAATCGGGATGACAATGTGTGGAAGGGGAGGTAGGGGTTAGGGCCTAGGGTCTAGGGTCTGGGGTCTAGGGTCTGGGGTCTAGGGCCGAGCGTTGAGAACAACAACTTGCCCACCCGTCATTCCCGCGAAAGCGGGAATCCATGAGGGCTCACCCGTGGTGAATCACCATTCCTGGAGCCCTCATGGACCCCAGCGTTCGCTGGGGTGACGAACGGGCGAGTGCTGGTCCGCGACCCGCGACCCATGACCCATGACTCACGATGCGCCAGTCAGTCCATCTGGAACCGGCTGACCACTTCGCGGTAGCTCCCGTCCTTCTGAACCAGCGCATGGAAAATGATCAGTACATGATGGTTCTGGCCATTCGCGTCAACCACAGTTGCGGTGAGCCGAGGGTTGCCGGGATCCACGAAGGACCGGGTCCGCGTGAGGCTGGTCCCGAAGTCATTGTCCGTAGCGGTCAGATTTCCCGTTCCCGTTGCGTACGGCGCGGACGATGAACACACGGTGCCGAGAGCGGTGAAGAAGTCGCCTTGATAGACGACGACCGGTACCTGTCGCATGCGGAAGACCCGGGCAATCGAGCCATCAGGGCGGAAGACCCGCTGGTTGGTCGCCGTGGCCGCCTCAAACGGGCCCTCGCAGGCGTATGCCTCGAGTTGCTCCTCGGTCTGGCCCGCGAAGACCGTGAACGCCTGGTCCGGGCTGGTCCAGTAGAACACGAACTGTGGCGCACCGCGGATCACCTCGGCGCCGGATGCGTTCAGGCCCTCGGCCGGGCTTGAGGAGCGTACCGCTGCGTCACCGTCCGGGCTGACAAGGGAAGTGCTGTCCTGACAGGCCGGCACCAGCATGACGCAAGCCAGGGTCGTCGCAATTGTGAGGGGCCGCATGATATGATCTCCTCGAAGGGCTGGCGCCCGGGAATCGCTCCCGGGCGCCGGTTTTCGTTGAATTCAGTGCCGCCTGAAATGCAGCGAGCGCCTAGGGAAGTGTGACAGTGATATCGAACGACACAGAGACATCGGTGAGCTTCGTGGTGACCTGCTTATGGTGCACCGTGTCGAAGCGCAGCAGCGCCGCGACATTGCTGCCGTCCTCTGCGGTCGGCGTGATGTGCCACGCCGAGCAGGAACTGGCGGATCCAGCGGTGCAGGTCACCAGAGCGGATTCAGTCTCAGGATAGGCCTCGCCAGCACCGTTACCCACCGGATTCATCTGCAGGGCGTACGACGCGCCGTTGTAATCGAAGGCAATGTGCAGCGGGCACTCGATGCTGCCATCCACTGGCACGCCCTGCATCGTGTTGCCGGTGCCATAGAGGGGGCAGTTGGCCAGGATGCGAACGGCGTACTGGCCGGCGGGCACCGGTGAGCCCTCACCAAGATCGAGACTCACTGTACGGGAAGCATCGGACTTGGTGTCGAGCACCCAGGCGCCGATAGGCTGGATAACCGACATCAGGGAACTTGAGTTGGTGTAGGATCCGCTCGCGTCACTCTGGAGCGAGTACGAGCCGTCCGTCAGCGTTGACGTGACGGCCACGTCGCTATTTCCGCCACCGCCGCCGCCACCACCACCACCGTGGCCGCCGCGCGCCAGACCAGGGTGGGATGCGCCAGGCGCGGTCGAATCGGCACACGCCGCAATCATGACCATCAGCGATGCAAACAGCAGTGACCGGCTGGACATGCAACACCTCCGCGAATCTGGTTGGGGAACGCCGCTGTACTGATTGCACGGACGGACCCACCGGAATTGCGGAGGTGCGTGAAGCGATGCGCCGCGTGCCTACGGCAACGGGCGACTTGCCTCGATGACGAAGCGTACCGGCATGCTCAGGATCTCGCCCGTGTCCTCGCACAGGGTGCTGGTCTCGTCCGGCTGCGATTGCACCAGCCACGTCG
>DASSHL010000482.1:0-2281 GCA_035692845.1 Gemmatimonadales bacterium | reverse complement strand
GGAATCGTTATGTGGGCGTGGCCATGCATCCCCGCCATAGGGTCCTGCGCCCAAGCGGCAACAGGCAGGACGCCCATGGCCAGCAGGGCAACGGCAGCACGAAGGGCGATGATGCGAAAGCGGTTCACGGGGCGATCGGGATCAGCGTGCGCGAGGGACATGGGGGAAAGGTAGCGGAATAACTATGGAGCCGCGCGGGTGCATGTCAAGCGCTCAGCGCTCCGCACCCGACCCCTTGCCGGCCGCCGGCGGCGCTTCAGATTATCCCCGCTCCCGTCGGCCCAACCATTCAGTCGCGGAGGGATCATGCGACGCCGCTTCACCCACCCGGTTTCTGTCGTGGCAGGGCTCTTCTGCGCGTCCCTCATCGCCAGACCCGTTGCGGCACAGTCATCCGGCCCCTGGGTCTGCATGACCCGGGACTTCACCAAGCGGGTGGCCTACGTCAGTCCGGTCTTCAACGTCAAGCAGGCCGACGCGATACAGGTCAACCCGGCGTGGCATAAGGTGATGACCGAGAAGTACGGCATCACGGCGCTGCCCTACCGCTCCTGCCAGGGGCCCTATCCGAGCGCGATCATTGCCGACTCGGCGCGCATGCAGTTCATGGACGCCATCCGCACCACCTTCCACCAGCAGGTGAACGAGCTCGGCTGGACCTACGCCGGGGCGGCCGTGGTCACGGTAGCCCACGCGCCACCGGCAGCCGCGGCGTCTCCAGCCGCGCCTGCCGCGCCGGCTTCACTGACCGCTGCCGATCGCGCGGCGTTCCAGGCCGAAGTGCCGCAATCGAAGGGCTACTGCGAACAGAACTATCGCGGGCTGTATGATTGCGACCGCTTTGCCCAGGTGGTGCTGCAGCACCGGCTGGCGCACCCCGAAGAGTGGGAAGTGCAGAAGGGCGGCCAGCGCCGCCGGCCGCCCATTCACGACCTCGCCATCGGCATCGAGTTCAAGCTGGACTGCACCGATTGCCTGAACGACGAGCTGCTCGCCTCCTGGGCCCGCCATCAGGTCGAGGGCAACATGAGCCAGTTGCTGATGGAGAAGATGACCACCCAGGCCAAGGTGGACGCCCGGGCGGCGTGCGTGAGCAAGGCCTTCGTCAAGCACATGCACGCCGATCCCTGGCTGCACCAGTACCAGGCGAACTTCAACGCTGCGGGGATGGATTGCGGGAACCCGAATGGGTGACGGGCTGGGAGCTATGAGCTGAGAGCTATGAGCTGAGAGCTATGAGCAAGACGAATGAAGCTCACAGCTCATGGCTCTCAGCTCACAGCTCACAGCCCTTGACCCGGACCGCCGGAGGTTGTACTTTGTGTCGCCAAGTTCTTTGTACATCTTGCGGCCATGGAGCGATTCCGAATGGGAGCGAAGAGGAGGCGCCGATGGCCGTTTGTCCTGCTGGGAGTGCTTGCCATCATCGTCCTCGTGCTCGGCACCCTCTGGCGCTCGGCTATCAGCCGCAACCGGGGACGGCCCGACGCGCCGTTCCGGATCGCCGGTAACCTGTACTATGTCGGCAACGCCGGTGTCACTTCCTTCCTGCTTACCGGACCTGATGGTGACGTCCTCATCGACGGCGGATACCCCGAATCGGCCCCGGCCATCATCGCCAGCATCGCCCGGCTCGGCTTCGACATCCGCGACGTGAAGGTGCTGCTCAACACCCATGCGCATAACGATCACGCTGGCGGCCTTCGCGCCCTGCAGGAAGCGTCGGGCGCCGAGCTCTGGATCAGCGAGGGGGACGCCCCCACCATTGCCGCCGGACGCAACTCCGCCGATCGGGCCCTTGGCCCGCTTCGCTACCTCGCGATGCTGGGCTTCGGGAAATTTCCCGCCCCGCGCATCGACCACCAGTTCAAGGATGGCGACACGGTGCGCGTCGGCCCCATCGAACTCACGGCGCACATTACCGCCGGCCACACACGCGGCTGCACCTCATGGTCGTTTCCCGTCCGCGACGGCGTCCGCGAGCTCCTGGCCGTGGACATCTGCAGTCTCACCCTGTTTCCATTCGTGTCGCTGGTCGAGCCCGAGTCGTATCCCGGCATCCGTGCTGACTTCGAACGCAGCTTCCAAACCCTGCGCAGCCTGCCGGCGGATATCTTCCTGGCTTCGCACGCTGACATGTTCGACATGAATCGCAAGCGTCGCGAACTCGCCAAGGCGAGCAACGCGCTGAATCCCTTCATCGACCGGACCGGCTACCTCAGCTACATCGATCGTTCCGAACGACGGTTTCGTGAGCAGCTGATGAAACAGGAAGATGGGT
>DASSHL010000481.1:0-2569 GCA_035692845.1 Gemmatimonadales bacterium | reverse complement strand
GATTGGCGAGATTCTCAAAGGAGCGCAGGTATTCGGGACGGCAGTCGGGGTAGCCACTGTAGTCGAGCGCATTGGCGCCGATGAAGATGTCAAACGCCCCGACCACCTCGGCGTAGCCCAGCGCGAGTGAGAGGAACACGGTATTGCGTGCCGGCACATAGGTGACCGGAATGTCGTGGCCCAGTTCATCCGAGCTCCGGTCCAGCGGGACCGCGATGTCGGCGGTGAGTGCCGAGCCGCCAATTGCGGCCAGGTCCACGTCGATCACCCGATGCTCGGCAACCCCGAGCGACCGAGCCACGCGCTGTGCCGCCTGGAGTTCCACGGCGTGGCGCTGGCCGTAGCGTACCGTGAGTGCGTGAAGGGCAAAGCCGTCGGCGCGAGCCTGCGCAGCGGCCGTGGTCGAGTCCATGCCGCCCGAGAGCAGGACGACGGCGCGTGAGGAGGGCATGGGGGGAAGATAGTGACCCACGCCTCACGCCCCATGCCTTACGCCCTTCCCAGAACATGCCTCAACGCCCCCTCGAGTTCCGGGTATCGCATCCGATAGGACGACGTGCCCAGCGCCGCCGCTTCCACTCGCTGGCTGGCGAGTACCAGCGCATCGGCCATCTCACCGGCGACCGCGCGGATCGCGAACGCCGGAACCGGAAGGGCCGACGGTCGATGCAGCACCCGCGCGAGCGTGGCGATGAAATCGCGATTCCGCTCGGGCCGGCCCACGACGTTGACCGGGCCCGCGAGGTCTTCATGCTCGATCGCGTGTCGGAGGACTCCCAGCACATCATCCAGCGTCACCCAGCTCATCCACTGCTCACCGGAGCCGAGGCGTCCACCCACGCCCAGTCGTACAGGCAACGCGAGCAGCGGCAGCGCGCCGCCCGCGGATGAAAGCACGATCCCCAGTCGTGGATGGACCACGCGGATGCCGGCGTCGCGCGCCGGATCGGCGCTCGCTTCCCACCCCTGGCTCACGTCGGCAAGAAAGTCGGTGCCCGGCGCGGCCTTCTCGTCGAGCACGGCGTCGCCTCGATGTCCGTAGTAGCCCACCGCCGAAATGCTGACCAGCACGGCAGGCCTGGGAGCGAGCCGAGCCAGCGTGCGGGCGAGCAGCGTGGTGCTGGCAATCCGACTTTCCCGGATGCGGCGCTTGTGTTGCTGAGTCCAGCGGCGGGAAATGCTCGCGCCGGCGAGGTGGATCACGGCCTGCACCCCATCGAGCTGGCGCGGGTCCAGCTCTCCCCGGGCGGGATCCCAGACGATGTCCCCGGCCGCCGGGTCATGTCGCACGATGCGGCGGACGGAATGGCCGGCAGTGGTGAGTGCGCGCACTAGGTGCGAGCCGATGAACCCGGTGGCGCCAGTCACTGCCACGGTGAGCGGCTCCGCCGGCATCCCTTGCGCAAACTCGTCACGCAGAATTTCATGCCGATAGCGCAGCATGCGTTCCACCTGGCGGCGGAGCCAGGGATTTGCGACACTCCCCACCGGGCCCAGTGGCGGCGCGAATTCCACCCGGTCGTGGAGCGAGGACATCGTGTCACTGACCGGCAGCATCTTGTGCAGATGGACCCAATGCGCCAGCGGACCCGAAACCATTTCATCCACGAACTGGCGGCCCGGCACGTTGTTGCGATGCCGCGCCACCCATCGCACCCTGAACGGCCCGAGCGGCACCGACAGCACGGTGCGAGCGCCATCGGCCAGGCCGCCCGTGCGCTGCACGACGGTGGCTTCCTTCCATGGCGGCATGAGGCGCTCGAGCGCGCCCGGCCGGTCATGCCAGGCATAGATGGCGTCGGCCGAAGCCGGAATGGCATCGGTGCGTTCCACAACCTGAATCGAGCCGTGAGATGAATCTGCCATGCGTGCGCTGATCCCCTGCCTGCTGCTGATGGTGTCGGCCTGCGCGCTCGGGGCCCAGGCGCGGTCAGCCTGCGTGGTCGCGCGCATCGTGGACGGCGACACCTTCTACTGCCAGGACGGCGTCAAGGTGCGGCCCATCGGTTTTGACGCGCCCGAACGGGGCCAAGGTGCCGTCGCCGACTCGGCGACCGCCATGCTCGCCCGCTGGGTCCCGGTCGGCGACACGGTGGCGCTGGAACGGGACGTATCACTCACCGATCGCTATGGTCGCCAGCTGGCGTGGGTCTGGCGTGGCGACACGCTCGTGAACGAGCGCATGGTCGCCAGCGGCTGGGCGCTGCTCTATACAGTGCCACCGGACGTGCGCCATGTCGAGGCATTGCAGGCGGCGGCACGCGACGCCCGCGCACGCGCGGCAGGGCTGTGGAGCATGGAAGGGTTCGACTGCCTGCCGTCCGACTACCGGAGACACCGATGCCAATGATGCGAGGACGGCACATGACCGCGGCGGCGCTGCTGGTCATGGTGCTGGAAATCCGGCGGCAGGACGGTGTGGTCTCGTGCTTCGACCGGAGCACCGGCAGCTTCATCGCCGTCAACGCCGACGGCACCATCCGCACCTTCTTCCGGCCGAATGACGGGGAGCGCTACTTCCGGCGGCAGGCCACCAGGGAGCATTGACGGACGCGGGACTGCTTCGATC
>DASSHL010000480.1:0-5402 GCA_035692845.1 Gemmatimonadales bacterium | reverse complement strand
GGCGCGAAACGCGCGGCATCGAGCGCAGCCAGCAGGTGGGCAAGTTCCGCCAGCGGCCAGTCCTGGCCGTCATGCTCCAGCACCGCGAGGCAGCTGGCCGTGTCGAGTCCCTCGTGCGCGTCGGGAAGCCGCGCGGCGATGCTCCGCCGAAGACGGGCAGCGGCGGCCGCAAGCACCGAGCGGGCTTCTCCGGCGTCAGCCCAGCGTGACGCGGGAACTGCTGCCAGCGGCGGAGGGGCCGGCATCGGCAGCGGCTTGCCCCTCCGGCGCCAGAGCCAGTGCAGCGGAACGAGCAGCAGCAGGGCCAGGACCGTGACAAGGACGAGCGGGAGCCAGCTCACGGTGCGACGGCTGACGATGCCGGCCTCAGGCTGCGGCCGCAGTTGCGTGACAGGCTTGTTGGGCAGCGTGGGCATGATGGTGAATCGCGCGATGGTCTGCGGCTGGGTGTCTAGCGACCCGTCGGGCGCGAGCAGCTCAGGTGCCGGCACCTCCACCGCATGCGGTCCTGGCGTCCACGCCACGAGGGGCGCGCGCAGGATGGCGCTGTCACCACGCAGCTCGACGATGGGTTGTCCCAGCAGCTCGACGTCGCCCGACAACTTCCACTCAGGCGGCCGAGCCGTGTAACCCGCCGGCAGGCGCACGGCCCGGCGCACCCAGACGGTGTCGCCCACCGTGGGACCCTGCCCAGCTGCCTGCAGGAGCAACAGCAGCGGAATCATCCCCGGCGGATCCGCTGGGCCCGCAGCGCGAAGGCCCGCCGCAAGGGGATGGCGTAGTCACTGCCGGTGCTCAGCGTCACCGAATCGACACCCGTCGCCGCGAGGATGCGCGCACGCTCCTCGCGACGACGCTCATTCAGTGCCCGGATCCGGTCGCGCAGCCTGCGATTGCCGGTGTCCAGCAGGACCCGCTGGCCAGTCTCGGCGTCGGCCAGCTCCAGCCAGCCGGCCTCCGGGAGATTGCGCTCGCGCGGGTCTTCCACCGCGATGGCAACCACTTCATGGCGCGCCGCCAGCCGGCGAAGGGGCCGCTCCCACCCTTCGGCCACGAAATCCGAGAGGACCACCACGATGCTGCGATGGCGCAGCAGGCGCGTCGCGTAGAGCAGGCTGGCCGCGAGGTTGGTGTGCCGGCCTTCCGGCGCAAACGCGATGAGGTCGCGAATCACGCGGAGGGCATGGCGACGTCCCTTGCGTGGTGGAATGACCCGTTCCACTTCGTCGGCGAAGAGCAACGCGCCCACCCGGTCATTCTGCGCCGCGGCGGCGAGGGCGAGAACAGCGCCGACCTCCACCGCCAGCGCCGCCTTGGTCATGGGGCGGCCAAAGCGGGTCGAGCCCGACTGGTCCACCACCAGCATGACGGTGAGTTCGCGCTCTTCGGTGAACGTCTTGACGAACGGACTGGCGAGGCGGGCCGACACGTTCCAGTCAATGGCGCGGAAGTCGTCGCCCGGCTCATAGGCGCGCACTTCCGCGAACTCCATTCCCTGCCCGCGAAAAAGCGATCGGTATTCCCCGGCAAAGAGCGACGTCACGAGCCCGCGCGTGCGCAGCTCGATGGCCTTGACCTGGGCGAGGACGTCGGGAGAGACGGTGGACATGGGTCGACGGTCGACTGTTGACCGTTGACCGTTGACCGTCACGGCGCCTTCACCGCTTCAAGGAGTCGCGTGACCACATCATCACTGAACACGTTCTCCGCCTCCGCCTCGAAGGTGAGCACGATCCGGTGGCGCAGCACATCGGGGGCGAGGGCACGCACATCCTCCGGCACCACATACTCACGGCCCCGGAGGAATGCGAAGGCGCGAGCGGCAGCCGCCAGCGCCAGCGAGGCGCGCGGCGAGGCGCCGAAGGCAATCAGCGGCTTCAGGTCCGCCAGGCCGACACTGGCAGGATCGCGCGTCGAGCGCACGAGGTCCACGATGTAATCGGCGACCTTTTGATCCATGTAGAGCTCGGCGATGCGCCCGCGTGCATCAAGAATCGACGAGGGGTCGAGCAGCCGTTCCACCGTGATCTCGTGCCCCGATCCCATGCGCTCGAGCACCATGCGCTCTTCGTCCCGGGTGGGGTACTGCACCCGGACCTTGAGCATGAAGCGGTCGAGCTGCGCCTCGGGCAGCGGGTAGGTGCCCTCATTCTCGATCGGGTTCTGGGTGGCGAGCACCAGGAAGGGTTCGGTCAGCTCGAACGTGGTGCCGCCGATCGTCACCTGCTTTTCCTGCATCGCCTCGAGCAGCGCTGCCTGGACTTTTGCCGGTGCCCGGTTGATTTCGTCGGCCAGGATGATATTGGCGAACAGCGGGCCTTTCTTGACGTAGAAGTCCTGGGACTTCTGGTCGTACACCATGGTGCCGATCAAGTCGGCAGGCAGGAGATCTGGCGTGAACTGGATGCGCGAGAACGACGCATGCACAATTTCGGAAAGCGTGCGCACCGCCAGGGTCTTCGCGAGCCCCGGCACACCTTCGAGCAGGATATGCCCGCCGGTCAGCAGCCCGATCAGCAGCCGCTCCACCATTTCGTCCTGGCCCACGATGCGCTTGCCCACTTCAGCGGTGACCCGCTGAATGAGGCCCGCCTCCATCACCGGTTGCGCCATCTTCAGTCCTCGCTTGGATCCATGCGTATGGCCCGGTAGAGCCCTCGCTCTTCCTCGGGCGTGAGGGGACGGTATTCCCCCGGCTTCAGGTCTCCGAGCCGCACCGGGCCGTAACTCAGCCGCGCCAGCCGCTCGACCTTGAGCTCCATCGCTTCGCACCAGCGCCGCACCACGCGGTTGCGGCCTTCGTGCAGGGTGACATCCAGGATGCTGCGTCCCTCCCGACCCGGACGCACCCGCACGTCGGAAGGTTGCACCGCACGCCCGTCGAGCTCGAATGGCTTTCGCACCAGTGCTTCGATTTCGCTCGCGGAGTGTCCGTGAACCAGGGCGCTGTAGCGCCGGGGAATGTGGTAGCGGGGATGGGTGAGCCGATGCACCGCCTCACCATCGGTCGTGAGCAGCAGCAGGCCCGTCGTCATGACGTCGAGCCGGCCGACATAGGTGAGACCGGCGGGATCGCGCACGAGGTCGAGGACTGTGCGGCGGCCTTCCTCGTCACTCGCCGTCGTGACCACGCCCAGCGGCTTGTGCAGCGCCAGCCAGCGCCGCGTCACCAGGCGCACCGGCTTTCCCCCGACGGTGATCCGCTGGCGCGAGGGGTCAACCTTGCTGCCGAGCTCGGCCACCTTCCCGTCCACTTTCACCTTGCCGGCGCGGATCAGCTCTTCTGCCGCCCGCCGTGAGGCAATGCCCGCGCGCGCCAGCGCGCGCTGCAGGCGCATCTCGCTCATGACTCCGCCGGAATCGCCACTTCGGCCTCGTCGGCGTGCTCCGCGTCCTCGGGCGCATGTGGATGCAGAGCGATACTGAGCTCTTCGGCCTTCGGCAGATCGGCGAGGTCGCGGAGGCCCAGCAGCTCGAGAAAGAGTGGCGTGGTGCCGTAGAGCAACGGGCGGCCCAGCCCCTCGGCGCGGCCCACGACCTCGATGAGGCCGCGCTCCTGCAAGGTGCGCAACACGCCGCCCGCCGACACACCGCGGATCTCCTCGATCTCGGCGCGCCCCACGGGCTGGCGGTAGGAGATGACCGCGAGCGTCTCGAGCGTCGCGGCGGAGAGCCGGGGCGCCCGCTGGGAAAACTGGGCGCGTTCGATTGCCGCGGCGTGCACCGCACGCGTCACCAGCTGGTACCCGCCCGCCAGCTCGACCAGTTCAACGCCGTGCTGGCCGAAGTCATAATGCTCGCGCAGCTGGTCGAGCGCGGTCCGGACATCGGCAAGCGACGCATCGCTGTCGAGCAGGCAGAGTTCTTCTGCTGCCAGCGGCCGGTTGGCCGAGAAGAGCGCCGCTTCAAGCAGCTGGGCGAGAGGAGTCACGGGCAATCCAGAGGGGCGCAAACGGCGCCGGTTGAGTGACGGTGAGCGCGCCACGGCGCGCCATTTCGAGCAGCGCGAGCAGCGTGGAGAGCACGTCGACGATCGTGGGTGCAGGGCCCAGTGCCTCGACCCAGGTGCAGCCCTCCTGCACCGAGAGGATCGACTCGATCCGCCGCACCGCGGTTTCCACGTCAAGCGGACGAGCCACCACCTTGTGCAGGACCGGCGACGGAATGCCGGCGATGACCCGCTCGACGGCTGTCAGGAGCTGCAGCATGTCGAGCGTCAGCGGGAGCGGCGGCAGTGCTGGCGGCGGCGGAAGATAGCCGCGCGCAAGGCTCAGGGCGCGCCGTTCCGCTGCCCGTCCCATCCAGAGCGCAATTTCCTTGATCTGCTGGTACTCGAGCAGCCGGCGCACCAGCTCAGCACGCGGATCCTCCCATCCTTCTTCGTCGCTGTGCCGAGGGAGGAGCAACTGCGCCTTGAGCCGCACCAGCCGGCTCGCCATGTCCAGGTAGTCGGCGGCCTGGTTCAGGCCCAGCTGGTGAATTACTGCCAGGAACTGGTCGGCAATCCGCGCAATCGGGATGTCGGCGATCTCGATCCGCTCTTCCCGCAGCAGGTGCAGCAGGAGGTCAAGCGGCCCGGTGAACTGGTCCAGCTCCACGACAAAGGCGCTGCCATCTTCGGCCACGTCGGTCAGCGGTATGGTGATCGAGCCGGTCATCAGAAAATGTGCAGTCCCGTATTGAGCTGGTACGGCACCATCAGGCCGAACAGCACGCGCAGGCTTATGAACGCCGGCGTCAGCAGCCAGTTGGTTACACCGGGAAGAAAGAGCAGGATCACAAGCAACGGCAGGAAGCCCCACCGCTGCAGGCTCCGATAGCGCGCGCCCAGTCCTGGCGGCAGCAGGTGGTAGAACAGGTGCGAACCGTCGAGCGGCGGAATCGGGATAAGGTTGAAGAAGCAGAGGAGCAGGTTGAGCCACACGCCCCACGCCATCATCCGCTGTGCCGCGTCGAGAACCGCGCTTTCGCTTCCCGAGCCGAGCAACCCAAGGACGATGAACAGGACCGTGCACACCAGCGCGATCCCGAGATTCGTGACGACTCCCGCCGCGCTCACGATGATGTCGCCCTTCCTGAACTGCCGATACTTCCGGGGGTTGACCGGCACCGGTTTAGCCCCGCCGAACGTGAACCGGCCGCCGCTGCCGAACCAGAGAATGGCCGGCAGCAGGATGCTCATCCAGAGGTCGATGTGCGGGACCGGATTCAGGGTGAGCCGGCCGAGCATGTATGCCGTATCATCGCCTTGCGCGAAGGCGGCGGCGCCGTGCGCGTATTCATGCGCCACCATGGCGAATACGAGCATCGGGAGGGCTAGAATGAAGTTGCCGATCTGGGCGTCCAGAGTCCGTCCTCACTGTCCGGGCGGAGGGAGTTTACACGGCCCTGCACCTGCAAGT
>DASSHL010000479.1:0-2419 GCA_035692845.1 Gemmatimonadales bacterium | reverse complement strand
AGCAGGAGACCTCATGCGCACCCTGATCCTCGCTTCCATCCTGCTCGCGGCCTGCAGCGCAACCGAACTCCACGCGCCGGCCAGTGGCGGGCTGATCGAGGGGACGGTCGTCACCTCGCAAGGGGAACCGGTGGCTGGGGCGATGGTCACGGCGGTGGCGCACCGGGCACCGTTCGCGCCAGTCCTGGCGCGCGACTCAGCGACGACCGGGGGCGATGGACGCTTCCGGATTGCGCTGACGAGCAGCGAACTGCTGGACGCCGACGCACTGGTGGCGCTGACCGTGCGGCCGCCCGCAACGGCTCCGCTCATCGGCATGGACACATCCGCCGTCGCCGTGCGATTCACCCCGGCCTCACCACCCACCGACACAGCACGGGTGAGCTTCCGTCTCTCCTACAAGCCTGACTGACATGCCCGATGCTGAGTTTACCCACCTCTTCTTCGATATCGGTGGCGTGCTGGGCACCAACGGCTGGGACTCGGATGACCGCGCGGCGGCACGCCGCCAGTTCGGGATCGAGGATGACATGGAAGCCCGGCACGAGGAAGTGCTGGGCGACTGGGAAACGGGACAGCTCGACTTCGACGAATACCTGGATGTCACCGTGTTCTACCGCCAGCGCGACTTCTCGCGTGAGGCGTTCGTGGCGTACATGCTGGCGTGCAGCAAGCCTGACGAGGAGACGATCGCGCTGGCAGCGCGGCTGGCTGCCGGCGGCCGCTTCACCATGATGACGATGAACAACGAGTCCGAGCTCCTCAACCTCCATCGTATTACCGCATTCGGATTACGGCCGTATTTTGCGGCGTTCCTCAGCAGCTGCTGGCTCGGGGTCCGGAAGCCGGCGCGCCGTTTCTTTGAGCGTGGGCTGGCGCTGGCCCAGGCGGACCCCGCCCGGTCACTGTTCGTGGACGACCGCCCCCAGAACCTGGCCCCCGCCGCCGCCCTCGGGATGCAGACGGTGCACTTTACGGGCGCGGAGGAGCTGGAGGGAAGGTTGAGGGAGTTGGGGTTGCTGTGACACGGTCGTCTGTCTTCGGTCGTCAGTCTTCAAACAACCGGCAGCTGCCACCCTGAACGAAGCGAAGACGACAGCGCTGTTGAAGACCGACGACCGAAGACCGATGACCCGCGACCTGCGACCTGCGACCCGCGACCCGCGACCCGCGACCCGCGACCCAACAAGGATCCACCCCATGCCCCTCAAGCCCTTCCTCGGTCTCCGCACCGCCAAGTACACCGCGCGGGATCTTGCCGCGGCGCGTGAGTGGTATCGCAAGGTGCTCGAGGCCGATCCCTATTTCGATGAGCCGTTCTACGTGGGCTTCAACGTGGGCGGGTTCGAGCTCGGCATCACACCCGATGAACACGCCGTGCGCGACCGTCCCGAGGCGGGGATTGCCTACTGGGGTGTCACCGACGCCGCGGCGGCCTACGCCCGGCTGATCGAGCTGGGCGCCACCGACCACGAACCGGTGCAGGACGTGGGCGGCGATATCCGGATCGGTGCCGTGCGTGATCCTTTCGGCAACCTGCTCGGCGTCATCGAAAATCCCTCGTTCCATGTCGAGGCCACGTGATCGAACGCGAGTGGGTGGATGCCAGCGGTATCCCGTGGACCTTCGTGGAACGGAAGCGGGTGCGGAAGGACGAGGCCGACCGCTTCGTCGTGATCATGGCAAGCTCACCATTCGAGACGCGCGTCATCCGCTGTGAACGGGAACAGTGGACCACTGACACGCCCGACTACGCACAGCTGCTGGCCACGTCGCTCCCGGCCGGCGGGTCCCGGGGGGCGCCGCCTGAACCGGATGTGCACTCGAGTACTCCGTCCGAGGATCCCTACTTCCAATGAGACTCATGTCCCGCTTCTTGCTGCTCCTGGCGCTGCTGGCGACACCGAACGTCGCGGCGCACGCACAGGGCGCGCCGTATGCCATCGCTGGCTCGGCCACTCGCGACTCGGCGCTGATACGCGAGATCCGCGATGAGATCCGTAGCCGGATGGAGAAGTCGGGTGTGCCTGGTGCTTCCATTACGGTGATGCGTGACGGCGCCGTGATCTGGAGCGAGGGACTGGGCTGGGCCGACGTGGAGCAGCGGGTGCCCGTCACGGCGCTGACACGGTTTCGCGTGGGCAGTGTGTCCAAGCCGCTCACGAGTGTCGCCCTGGGATTGCTGGTGGATGCCCACAAGCTGGACCTCGACGCACCGGTGCAGCGTTACGTGCCAGCATTCCCGAAGAAGCGCTGGCCCATCAGCACCCGGCTCGTAGCCGGGCACCTGGCCGGCATTCGCCACTACAAGGGCGACGAGTTCCTGATGAAGGACCACTTCGCCAATGTCATGGACGGGCTCAGGATCTTCGAGAATGATTCGCTGCTGTTCGAGCCGGGGACCAGGTTTTCCTATTCG
>DASSHL010000478.1:0-9047 GCA_035692845.1 Gemmatimonadales bacterium | reverse complement strand
CGATGCCGAGCCGCCGAGCCGCCGAGCCGACGGGTTGACTGGCCCTCCCACTGGCGAACCGTCTTTCTGGGGCTTCACCGCGGTCGAATGGAAACGCCTCGCCGCCATGGCGGTGTTCTTCGTCTTTGCCGCCGTCTTCTGGGGCGCCTACGAACAGGCCGGCTCCACGCTCAACCTCTTTGCCGACCGCTTCACCCGCACCTCGCTCCTCGGGTTCAGCTTCCCGTCGAGCTGGTTCCTCAGTGTCCCGGCCATCTTCGTCATCCTGCTTTCCCCCATCTTCGCCTGGATCTGGACCGCGCTCGGCCATCGCGAGCCATCCACGCCGGCCAAGTTCGCCTTCGGGCTCTTCTTCATCGGCGCGTCGTTTCTCTTCCTGCTCATTCCCGCATTCCACCTCGAAGCCACGCCGGCGCTGCGCGTGAGCCCCTTCTGGCTCGTCGGCTGCTACTTCATCCAGGAGCTGGGCGAACTCTGCATCTCCCCCGTCGGCCTCTCGGTCTTCACCAAGCTCTCCCCGGTCAAGATCGTCGGCTCCATGCTCGGCGTCTGGTTCCTGGCCGACTCGGTGGGCAACAAGGTGGCCGGCTACGCCGCGGGGTTCATCTCGTCGGCGCCCCTGCCCCAGCTCTTCGGCGTGGTCGCCGCCGTATGCCTGGCCGCATCACTCGTCGCGTTCGTGATGATCAGGCCGGTGAAGGGGCTGATGGGAGGGATCAGATAGGGGTTAGGGACCAGGGATTAGGGGTTAGGGTTGCAAGACTGACGCCCGTCGTTCCGCCCTGACCCCTAACCCCTAACCCCTAACCCCTCCCCCCCCCCGGCCACCAATTCCACCGGCCCGCCAGCTGCAGCAGTGCGGGGCCGATGATCATGCGCACGATGGTCGCATCCACCAGCACGGCCACCGCCAGCGCGAAGCCCAGCATCTTGATGAAGAGAAAATTGCCAAGAGTGAATGCAGCGAAGACGACCAGCATGACGCCTGCGGCACTGGTGATCACGTGCCCTGTCGTCGCGACCGCCTCGACAATGGCCTGGCGATCCGACAGCCCTGAGCGCCGGGCTTCCAGCACCCGGGTGATCAGGAACACCTCGTAATCCATGCTGAGCCCGAACACGATGCAGAACACGATGACGGGAAGCGTCGAGAAGACTGCCCCAAGCGGTTCGGTGACGCCAAACAAATGCCGGCCAATGCCCTCCTGAAACACCAGGGTGAGCGCGCCGAAGGCCGCGGCCACCGAGAGCAGGTTGAGCACCAGCGCCTTGAGCGGGATGAGCACGGAACGGGTCCCGGCAAACAGCGCAATCAAGGTCCCTGCAATCACCAGACCGACCACGCTGAGGAACCGGCCTGCCGCCGCATCGCTGTAATCGGCATTGAAGGCCGGGAGGCCTCCCACCAGTACCCGCGCGCCTTCAACACCGAGCAGCGCGGGAGCGTCACGCCGAAGCTGGCGCACGTAGTCCACCAGCTGCTGCGCACCCAGTGACTCAGCGGGAAAGAGTTCTATCAATGCACGCGTACCCGCGGAATCCACCAGCCCTTGCATGACACTGTCCGGGAGCATGGCGAGCGCTGTCCGCCCCATCCCCGCCGCCCGCGCCACCCCAACAATGGAGCGCACCCGCTCGACCCGCGCATCCGATGCGAGCGTGTCGGTGAAGCGCGCCAGTGCGTTCCATCCGGCAGAGCGCCGGATAGGCGTCTGGACGGGAAACTCCACCGCAACCCGCACTCCCTGGATGATGTTGCTCCGGCCCATCGTCCGGAGGTCGGTCAGCGCCTGGGTCGATTCGAGCGAGAGCGGAAGCCAGTCGCCCCTCGGCAGGCCGATGGTGAGCCGAGTTGCCTGTGCTGCGAGCACGGCAAGCGGAACGATGCCGACGATGAGCGCTGTCCATGGATGCGCGGTGACCAGCTCACCGAGCCGCCTCCACCGTCGCGTGGATTGCTCCATGCCGCGGCGCCGAACCCGTCCCCAGTCCACTTTGGGCCCGAGCCAGGCGAGTATGCCAGGCAGCAGCGTGGTGGCAACGAGCGCCGAGGTGAGCACCACCAGCAGCCCGCCGGCGGCGATGGCGCGGATCTCGTTCAGCGGCACGGTGAGGAGCACCACAAAGCCGATCGCGACGGCGGCCGCCGACAGCAGGATGGTGTGCCCTGCGTGCCGAGCCGCCGTCTGGGCGGCTTCCTCCGGCGATTGCCCCGCTGCACGGGCCTCGCGGAAGCGGCTCACCATGAGCAGCCCGTAGTCGATGCCGAGGCCCAGGCCCAGCATCGTCACGACGCTCTGCAGCAGGATGGAGAGCGGCCAGATGCGCGCGGCAATCGCGGCGGCGCCAAGCGCGAGCGCGATGGCGAGCGCACCGGACACCACGGGAATGAGGCCCGCGGCGATCGCCCCGAACGCGAGGAACAGGAGCAGTGCCGTGAGCGGCAGTGCGCGTCGCTCGGCGTGTCCCACATCCGCGCTGCTCGCGGCCCGCATGTCAACGTTGAGTGGCGTCTCGCCGGTCCAGCGGAGCGTGAGCGCGGGCCAGGTTCCGGCGAGCGAATGCTGCAGCTCGCGCGTCGCCGCCCGGAGCCTGGGCACGACCTGGTCAGCCGGCCCGGCCGACGCGGAGAGGCCTGCTATAATGAAAGTGCCGTGCGCCGATGGCGCGATGAACAAGGTGTCCTGGCTGTCGAGCCACGAGAATGTCGCGCTGATCGCGGGCTCGGCGGCGAGCTGATTGGTGATACGCCGGAGCGCCGCAGCACCCGCCGGCCGATCAGGCGACTCGATCCCGCCCACCACCAGCACCGCAAACTGGGCGTACTGGGAACGCAGCGGACCCTCGAGCAGCCGCTTCACGGCGTCGGACTCGCTTCCCTCCACCCGGGCACTCACGTCGAGCACCTGCTCCACCTGCCGTGCCCTGGGCAGCAGCAGCACCGCGGCAACGATCCAGGCCAGGGCAATCCATCCCCGTCGCTCGACGATCCGCTGTGCGATGCGCATGTCCACCTACGCGTGCTCGGCCATGATGGCCGCCCAGCTCACGCCGCCGCCCACCGCCTGCAGCAGGTAACGCTCACCCGGTTGCACCTCGGCAAGCGCCTGCGCCATCGCCACGGCAAAGGTGGGCGTGCCCATGTTGCCATGCGTCGTCACGACGTTCGGTGCGCGACCGCACGGGCCGCCGAGCCGCCGAGTGAGCTGGTCCACCTGCTCGCCATGCGTCTGGTGGAAGAACCAGTGTCCGAGCGATTCGCTCGTCGCGCCGCCCAGCGCCAGGCTCCGGGCGAAGACCGACTGCCAGCGCTCTGCGAGAAAGGCGGGGAGGCCGAGGCAGAAGCCCGACTCATAGGCGTACCGCGTAACCGACGGCGCCGGTGGGAACGCGGCGCGCACCTTCATCGCACTCGCGAACGCTGGCGCTGTTCCGTGCAGCATCGCGAGGAAGCCGGGACCGGTCGCGCGCTCCAGCACGATACAGGCAGCGCCATCACCCACGGTGAGCAGCATCCGCAGGTCGTTCTCGCTGGTAAGCTGCGACAGATTCTCGGCCATTACCACCAGCACCCGGTCACAGCCGGCGCCGATGAGCAGCGCGCCCTGGATCAGTCCCAGCACACCGCCGCTGCACCCGGCCTTGAGGTCGAAGCATGAGGGCGCGATCCCGAACTCGCGGGCCAGCAGTGCCGCCTGGCTGTTGCACGGGTTGGGATTGGAAGTGCTCACGAAGATCAGCGCGTCGAGATCATCGAGCGCTGATGGGTGGCGCAGCACGAGCTGATCCACGGCCGAGCGCGCGAGGTCCATCGCTGTGAGGCGATCGGGAGCAAGGAGCCGGCCGGGCACATGGCTCAGGTGCCGAGTCTCGACGCCAAGCCGATCGATGAAGGCCCGCGCCATGGAGGAGTCGAGGTAACGGCGCCACCGGTCCGGCAGGGCGGCACGAAGCAGCTCCTCGGTCTCGTACTGGCGGAGCAGGCCGAAATCGCATGTCTCGACGGCGGCAATGCGCACGTTGGGAGTGCTAAGCTGCATCGGTCACCGCCGTGTGGAAGCTCCGGTGCGTATCGATGGCCGGCGTCAGGTGCATCGGCTTGACCTGCGCGTTGGGGATCCCGCGGTCATCGTCGTGGTGCAGGAATGCACTCAGCTCACCCGCACGTGTGGCGACCACTTCGAGCGGATGCAGCAGATGGTCCTCGCGCTCGAAGTCATAGCCCCTCGCTGCGCCGCGCAGGTGGCGGTCCAGCGCGGCGGCAAGGGCGACGGGATCGGCGTGACCAACCTGGGCCTCATCCAGCAGCACGCGATAGCGGCGGTCCGAGCAGGGCACGAAGAGAAATTCGGGGAACCACACACCCAGCTCCCGGCAGGCACCTTCCATGGCCACGGTCACGTCTCGCTCGGACACCCGCTCGTTCGAAATCGACACCACGCGTGAAGCCTTGGAGACGAATTCGATGACCGGCGTCCGTCCGCAGTGTGATGTCACGCGCACCAGGTCCTCGATGTCGTAGCGATAGAGCCCCGACGATGTCGTGAGGATGACGCGGTAGGTCATGCCTTCCTCGAGCTCATCGGCGTGGAGCGCCGCTGGCGGTGCTTGGCACGCTGTGCCCTCGGGCAGGAATTCGAAGAAATGCGACGTAATGGCAAGGACACCGCCGGCCTGGTCGAGCCGGTGGGGAATGGCGAAGAGTCCCTCGCTCGCAGCCGTAGGGAACTCGAAGTGCCGCTGGATCCCGAACGCCTGGTCCAGCTCATTCAGGTAATAGCTCATGTTCCCGCCCTGCCAGCAGACCAGCAGCTGGAGGTGCGGAAAAAGGAGATGGTTGGGGAGCCTCCCGTCGCGCCGCCATGCAGTGCGAAGCGCGCGCGCGAGCGTCGGATCAGGGCGCCCGCGCCAGCTTCCCGGCACGGCCGCCGCACCAAGTCCCGAGAGCGCACCCGCTTCGATGTCGGTAGTGAGCCGCTCGGCGTTCCGCTCGAGCGCGGCGCGGAGATTGATGAGGTTGACCGGCGAGATGGCGCAGAGCGCGCCCAGGTCGGCTCGACCCGCCAGGATGCGGCCGGCGGCATAGGCCCGATCTTCGGCGTCCTCCAGCGTGAAGATCCAGTACGGCAGGATGAACCGCCGACGCACCATCCGCGGGAGGTTGCGATAGTTGAAGCCGGATGAGAATCCTTGCGGGATCCCGCAGGGCGCGAGCCCGCCTTCAGCCGATCCCGCGAGGAATTGTGCCTTCATGCCGCGGAGCGATGGGCACGCCGCTTCGAGCGCACCGAGATAGACGCGAGACCCCGCTGACACCTCTCGTCGGAACTCGCGGGTTACCGGCACATGCTTGAAGTCGCCGGTAGATCCGGCTGTCAGCGCAAAGAAGATGGGCTGGCTGGGGCAGAGCCGCTGCCAGCGGCCCGCATGCACCTGATCGAGGTCAGCGCGCATGTCGGCGTGAGAACGGATCGGCACACGCGCCTGGTACTCGCTGATCAGCCTTGCCGGATCAGGGACGCGCGCAAGCGCAGCGAAACCATGCTCGCGCCCGAAGTCCGTGCCACTGGCCTGCCGCAGGATGCGGCGAAGCTGGTGCGCCTGCACCAGGAGTGGATCGTCGCACTGCCGGAGGAAGCGGCGGTATCCGTGCGCGAGCAGACGCGAGGTGATCATGCGCACCGCCCTTCCCGCACGCTGCCGCCGCTCCGGCTCACGATCATGCCATCCGGAACGGTGACGCCATCCGCGACCGTCGCACCAGCCAGGATGACACAGTGCTTGCCGATCCGCACGCGCGAGCCGATGCGTGCCCCATTGTAGATGCTGGTGCGCGAGCCGATGCGGCTGTCATCGCCCACCTGTACACGACCCGCCATGTCCACGGCGTGCTCCACCACGCAACGTGCTCCCACCCGCACACCGGCCGCCAGGATGCAGTACGCGCCAATGAGCGTCTCCTCGCCGATTTCAATCCGCTCCACTATCAGCGTTCCCGGCCTCGGCTGATAGGAGCAGGCGAGATGGGCGTGCTCGCCGATCAGCGCGCGCGCGCCAATGACGATGAAGTGTGGCTCGCGCACGATGGTGCGCGAGGTGACCCACGCGCCGGCGCCGAGCGTCGCGCCGAACGCGCAGAGGGCAACGCGCTGGAACCGAGCGCTCAGGAAGAAGACCGGCTGGAACACCGTGAGGAAGAGAGCGGGCGCCCAGCCCTTGAGTGCCCAGCGCACGCTTCCACGGTCGCTGAACATGCGGAACCGCCCCGTCTCGCTGGGCGGAAGCAGGCAGTGCAGCAGTGCCATCCCCGCCAGCGACGACCACGGCATGAGGAGCGTGGCGACGATGATGCCGGGAATGATTCCCAGCCGTGGCACCAGCAGGAATGGCAGCGCCGACCAGGCAATGAAATAGGCCCATCCCGCCCACCAGAGCAGCTCGAGCGCGATCACAGGTTCACCTCCACCGGGCCGGTGCCTCGCAGGTATAGCCCGACGATCTGCGTCGCCGTCTCCCTTGCGCTCCTGATCGCTGCGCCGTGCTGCTGCGAGAGCCGGTCGGCGAACGCACTGGTGCGCGGTGTGCGGACAAGGCCCGGATTCGCCAGGTAGACCCGGATCCCCTTGGACCCGTACTCGTTGTGGGCAGTCAGGGCCAGGCCACGAAGAAATGATTTCGTCGCGCAATAGAGCCCGGCTCCCGGCATTCCCACATTTCCGGCCTGGGAGCCAACCCAGATCAGCGTACCGGCCCGCCGCTTCCTGAACTGGTCGAGCAGGATGCCGCTGAGCAGCATCGTGTGGGTGCAGTTGGTGCGGATGGTGGACTCGATCGTGTCGAAGCCAACTGCATGCAGGTGGTGCGCGCCTTCGGCATACATCGGGTTGGCACCCACGGTGAGCACAGCCGCTTCGATATCGCTACAACTGGCGAGGAACCCGCCCAGTGATTCCACGTCCTGCCGGCTGGACTGGTCGGAGGTGAACACGCGCATGCGGTGCTGCAGCGGGTGGGGCAGCGAGGCCCGCGCCGCCGCAAGCCGGTAGGGTGAGCGACCGGTGATCATTACCTCGGACGGGGTGCGCTCGAGCAGCTGCCTGGCACACTCGAATCCGATGCCCTGCGTCCCGCCGGTCACGAGGATCATGCTGTCCCCCACTTGACCAGGTGCGCCGCGCCGGCGAAGCCGGCGCCCACGGCACCGAGCCACACCCACTCACCCGCGCGGAGGCGGCCCGCCGCGGAGGCCTCCGACATGGCGATCGGCAGCGTGGCCGACGTGGTGTTGGCGTATTTCGGGAAGTTGATCCAGCACCGTGATTCGGCGATGCCGAGCTCGGCGAGCACCTGCCGCACCAGGAAGAGATTGGGCTGGTGAATGCAGAAGCAGCTGATCGCGTCCATCGCAATGCCGGAAGCCATCGTGAGATCAATGGCCAGCTGCCGGAAACCGGCGAGCGCGGCAAGCGCCACGCGCCGTCCGTTCGTCATGGTGATGGTGTTCCGGCGCTCAGCCAGCCCTTCCACACTCAGTGGCTCCCGCGAGCCGCCGGCGGGGATGTACACCTCCTCGGCGCCAACCCCGTCCGCCATCAGCACCGAGTGGTGGATGCCGGCGTCGCCAGCTGCCTCGGCGAGCACCACCGCACCGGCACCATCGCCGTAGAGAAATGCGGTGCGCGGATCGCTGAAGTTGAGCTGGCGCGAGCGCACGTCGGCGCCAATCACCAGCACGGGACCGGTGCCCGTTGCCACACAGCGCGCACCGACATCGAGGGCCTGCAGGAACCCGGAGCAGGCGCCGACGAGATCCATCGCCGGCGTGCCCCGAAGCCCCAGCCGCCGCTGCACCAGGCACGCCGTTGCGGGGGTCGGATAGTCGCCCGACACAGTGGCCAGGATGATCCGGCTGATTGCCGATCGTGGAATACCACTCGACTCGATGGCGCGTTCGGCGGCTTCCGCCGCGAGGTCAGATGTCGCCTGCTCCGGCGCCGCGAAGTACCTGGTCTCCGCGCCCACGAACTGGCGGACAAACGATGGCTTCACGCGGATGCCATGACGCGCAATCAGCTCGTCGTTGGAAATCGGCGCGCCCGGCAGGTAATGCCCGGTGCCGGCAATGCAGGCTCTCACCGTGCCTGTCTCCGGAACCCGGTCTCATTGGCAACAAAGCCGGGCGAGCTGCGTCGTGCCGCATGTTCCCGCGAAGGACGCGGCGGCGGCAATCGCAGCACCCGCTTCACCCTGGCAAGGAAGTGGTCCACTTCCGACGGCAGGTCGGCAAGCTCGACCACGGCATCGAGGGTGCCGTTGGCCAGCAGGTCGGAGAGACCAGTGTCCTGGCGTGCGGCGCTTTCCTTCCATTGCGTCAGCAGGCGGGGACTGCCGCTCAGCTGGCGCTCGATGATGCGCGGATCCATCGTCCCCATGCGCGAGCCGGCGACTGCCACGTTCCGCGCCCCGCCAAACACCTTGGGGAAGCCCAGCGTGGCCGCGCCGCCGAAGCAGCGGCCCAGCACGATCCCCATCGAGCCGTGCGGATAGTGAATGATCTTCTCGCCCACCCACAGGATCTTCCGGAAATTGTTGGCATCGCCCTGCTCGAACCGCGGATCGATCCCCGGCGTGTCGAGGAAGCTCACGATCGGCAGGCCAAGCGCGCGAAAGAGATCGAGACCGGCGGCGTACTTTTCGAGCGTCCGCACGGTGATCAGGTTGTCGGACCGTTCGGGTGGATTGATGAAGACGCCGATCGGTGTCCCGTTCCGGGTCCCGACGAAGATTCGCACCCGGCTGCTCCAGCCCGGAATCAGCTCGGCGGGTTCCTCATCCAGCACTGCATGCAGCACCACGTTCGAGAGCGCGCCGAGCGTTGCTGGCTCGGTGTCGAGAGTGGTGCGGCGGGTGATCAGCTGCCGAAACCGCGCGAACGCGTCATCAACGGTCGGGACGATTTCGTGAATCAGGTCGTTCCGCTCGTGGAAGCGCTGGACCGAGGCGCCCTCGGCGAAGTTGAGCTCCTTGCCGAAGAAGCGTGCGATCAC
>DASSHL010000477.1:0-4215 GCA_035692845.1 Gemmatimonadales bacterium | reverse complement strand
GACGACGCTGGTGTCTGAAATCAAGAATGTGACCTGACCTCGAAGAGAGATGGAGTTCCATAATGATACGGACAATCACCGGCCTGGCGGCGCTTGGGATTCTGGCTTCTGCGCCCGTGGGCCTTGCAGCGCAGGAGCTGTGCGGCGGCAAGATCACGACGCCGTCGGAGGGGGACTACGCCGAGTACCGGCTTACGCAGGGGACGAGCGGCAACCAGCAGGTGCGCTTCGCCATCGTGGGGAGCGAGGACCGGAACGGCGCCCGCAACGTATGGTTCGAGAACAAGGTCGAGGCCGAGGGAAAGGCGCCGGTGGTCTCGCAGGTCCTGGTTCCGGGCTTCCCGTATGAGCCGTCGGCCGTGGCCGGCGCGGCGCTCCAGCCGGTATCGGGCCCCCCGATCCGGCTCAACGCGCAGCAGCTGGCTCGGCTCCAGCGGGGGCTTCCGGGCCTGCTCAAGTCCATCGTGGATGGCTGCCGCAGCGGCACGCTGGTCGGCACCGAAACCCTGAAAGTCGCCGGCAGAAGCATCGGGGCGGAGCACTATCGCAACGCTTTGCGGGGTTCGGACATCTGGGTGAGCAGTGAGGTCCCTTTCGGGATCGTGAAGCTCCTTGATGGCACTGACCACAGCAGCATGGAGCTGACGGCGACAGGCACCGGCGCCAAGTCCTCGTTCCGGAGTGCGACGCGGGCAGGCAGCGGGTCATGACCGGTCGAGAGGTCGAGGAGTCGTGGGGTCAAGGATCGCGCGCTCGACCCCTCGACCCCTCGACCATCAACAGGGAACCATCTGTAACGCCGCGATGTTAGAGCCGCTGGTGACGGCGGGCACAACTTCGGCGGGGTCCAGACTGCAAATTTGACAGTGCGCAGCTCGGAGCGAGTGTGCCATCCGCGACGATGTCCGGAAACGATGCAACTCGCGTGGGCCGATGGAGTTAGCTAAGCCGTTGATTTTCAGCGTTTTAGCTCGTATATTTGCCAAGTTGTACCATGTACCGCATGAGTATCGGCTTTGGCGCTTGAATGGGGGCAATGGCCCTGAGGAGGCGTTCAGCGTGACAATGAGAGGGCGTACCAAGCGTCGTCCCGTTCGGCCGGCTCAGATCGCACGCGCGGTGGACGAGGGCCGCGAGAGCCTGGACCTGTATCTCGACGAAATCAGCCGGGTGCCGCTTCTGACGCGAGAGCAGGAGATGGAGCTCGCGCGGAAGGCGTTTCGTGGCAGTGTTGCCGCGCAGGAAAAGCTGGCTCGCCATAACGTCCGGTTTGTCGTGTCGGTCGCCAAGAAGTTCCAGAACCGGGGCGTGCCGCTCGTAGACCTGATCGGCGAGGGAAACCTGGGCCTGATGACCGCGGCCCGGAAGTTCGATCCGGACCGGGGCGTCAAGTTCATTTCCTACGCGGTCTGGTGGATTCGTCAGGCGGTCCAGGCGGCGATTGCTCGTCATGGCCGTCCGGTTCGCGTGCCACTCAACCGCACCGCGGACCTGAGTCGGCTGGGCCGGACCACCACGCTGCTCAAGGACCGGATGGGCCGCATGCCCACCACCGAGGAGCTGGCGCGGGCTACCGGGCTCACCGTCGAGGCAGTGCGCAGCCTGAGCGCGCTCAATGCCGAAGCGGTGCGGCTGGATCATCCCACCCGTGATGGCGATGGCAACGAACGGATGGAGCGCTTCGCGGCCACCGAGCAGGAAAGCACGGACACCAGCACCCTGCAGAACAGCCAGACCTCGGACATCGAGGCTGCGCTGGCCACGCTCCCGCCGAGGGATGCCAAGGTCCTGCGGCTGTACTTCGGGCTGGAAGATGGCAACAGCCGTACGCTCGAGGAAATCGGGCGCATGATGGGTGTCACCCGCGAGCGGATCCGCCAGCTGCGCGATCGTGCGCTCCTGCGGCTTCGTGAAGGCGAAACGGGCGACAAGCTGCGAGATCTGGTGGCTTAGAGCTAAGAGCTAAGAGCTAAGAGCTAAGAGCAACACACGGAAAGCTGGGCGGAGTTAGCTTCGCCCAGCTTTCTGCTTTCTGCTTTCTGCTTTCTGCTTTCTGCTTTCTGCTTTCTGCTTTCTGCTTTCTGCTTTCTGCTTTCTGCTTTCTGCTTTCAGCCCTCAGCGCTCAGCGCTCAGCGCTCAGCCCTCAGCCCTCAGCCCTCAGCCCTCAGCGCTCAGCCCTCAGCCCTCAGCCCTCAGCGCTCAGCCTCTTCAACACCTCACTCGCCTCCGCAACCCCCGGACATTCACCGCTTCTTCGCTGCCGTATTTCCAGGATGCTGTCGAGCACGAGATACTGCTGGCTTTCGTATACACTTCCCGAATCACGCTGTTCTGCCGTGAGTCGCAGGAACACCCCGGCGCCAGCGCTGTCGCCCAGCGCCCGGTACCGGGCGTCGAGCGTGGCGTCCTGCATCCGCATGATCGATCCACCGTTGTCGCAAGGAAAGAAGACCCCCTGGCGGTCCTCGCTCAGATAGATACCCTGGAATTCGTGCGGGGCGCGCTGGCAGGCGGTCGCCAGCAGAAGCAGGCATGGAAGGCAATGACGCATGGCACTCTCCTTGGTGTCCCTAAGGGAACGCCTGTGCGCGAGGCTGTCAACAGCAATCTGCCCCGTCGTGCTTTCGTGTGAGCCGCCTTGCTTCTCACCGGCTACCGAACATGCGTTGGCGTCGGAGTGCAGGCGATGCGCCGCAATTCCATCGCGTGCATCTGCACGGCGTCAGTCGCTCGCCTCCGCGCCAGATTCCACTGTGTCCACTGATGCATCCGGGGGCCGTAGCTTCCCAGCCAGTGCTTCAATAGCTGGTCCGATGCCCTGCAACGATCCTCGATGGCGAAGTGGGACACGGCCTCGGACGAGGAAAGCGTTGCCACAAGCTGCGGCACCGCGTCGCCGCCCAGTGACGCCAGGTAGCCAAGATCCGCTCCAGCCCCGCCGGTGTGCGCGGCTTCCGAGCGTGCCAGGTTGGCCCGCGCCACCAGGGCATCGGGATTCATGATGTTGAGCACCGCCAGCACCAGGAACCCGCTCGTCACCATCCCCAGCGCAAAACGCCGTGGGTGCGCGCGCAGCACCGTGAGCGCGAGCCAGGCGAAGACGAACACCAGCCAGATCATGAATGCTGTTGCGAAGAGCCGGTCGGTTGAAATGCCGTAGTAGTGGACGTAGAGGCCCATCCGTGCGAACGCCGACGCCATGATGGCGCCAAGCAGGGCGGTGAGTCCGAGGGCCAGCCGGCGGAAGAGCCGGTGCGCGCGCGCGTCGGACTCCGGAAGGAGCGCGTGCGCGCCGAGGAGCACGGGCAGCAGCAGGCTCGCCACACACGCCAGCTCGAAGAACCCGCGCCTGGCATATTCAGCGTAGCTGAGCCCGGTGGTCCGGAGCACCAGCGCTTCGCCGCCAAAGAGCCAGCCGATCTGCACTACCACGAACGTGGCGAAGAGCAGGTTGAGGGCGCCCAGGACCAGGGCCAGGTCGGCGGTGCTGAGCGTGAGCGGAAACGGGCTGCCCGCCGTGCGGGTGTCTGCCGGGCTCGCAAGCAACGAGCGCCTGAGCCATCCGCCCACGATCCAGGCAAAGACTCCCACAACGATGACGTGCGAGAACAGGAGTTCGAAGTCCAGGTCGGGCAGGGTGAACAGGGAACCGAAGATGGGATCGGCGCTGGCGAGCAGCACCGTGAAAATGAGCAGCACCGGAACCGTAATCACGACTGCCCGGCTCAGCCGGCGAGCTCCGGTGGCCGGCGGAACGACGGTATGGACTTCGGTATCGTTGATGAGCAGCTGGGGCATGCCGAGCCCGACATCGAGGCCGGTGCCGAACGCGGCGCGGATCAGGTCGCGTACCCGCGCCAGGGCGAGCCGGGGCACTGGAACCGCGTTGAGGCTCATGGCGACCAGCACGAGGGCAGCGAGCATCGCGAAGAAATTGAAGCCGTGCAGCATGTCGCTGTCGCGCCAGGCCTGCCCTGCCGCAAAGACGAGGGCCACAACGAGCCATGCGCGCGTCTCGACGGGGACGGGCCGGTCGAGCTGGCGGAGCAGAACCAGAAGCACCACGGCGAAGGTGGCCAGCCAGACCGGGAGGCCCAGGCCAGCGGGACCGTTGCGGAGCAGGGGATCGGCCAGCACGCCGAGGCCGGCCGCGGCCAGGAGGGCGCGCCGGGCGGCGACCGCACGCGGGGACGCGGCGGCGGCCGCGGGCTGGGT
>DASSHL010000476.1:0-3378 GCA_035692845.1 Gemmatimonadales bacterium | reverse complement strand
CTCACGGCGCGTGCGATGAGTTCCCCGCCGCCACCCAGCGCCGCCAGTGCGGAGTCCACGAACACCAGCGGTGGCTCCTCCAGGGTCGCGGTCGCCTGCGCCAGGAAGGCGGGCGCGGCCTTGAGCCGGTCGAGTGCCGCTGGCGCACGCTCGGCCAGCGGCCCCTGCCGCACCAGCAGGGTGAAGATCCCCTCGAAGAGATGGGTGAGCCAGAAATTCGGGTTCCGCACGTGCGGCCGCTCATGCTCGAAGCGGAACACGAGCGTACGGAGGTCATCCAGCAGGGCGGTGCGATCTATCTCGCTGGCAAGATCCTGCGGTTCCAGTTCCTCGATGGCGCCTTCCAGCGACCGGAAGGCCGCGAGGTGCGCTCGCATCGATTCCCGGTCGAAGCTGCCGAGCCGGCCATCCTGCGCCGGCACACCATCGCTGCTCGCGTCGGACGGATCAAAATGCCACTTGAGGTCCAGATAGGAGCGGCAGAGATCATCCACGGAGCTCATCGGTCAGTGAGTCCGGACTTCCGAATGGTCGCCCAGCGACGCGGAGCCGCTGACGCCTTCGATGGCAACGGCGTTGCCCAGCATCGAGTGGCTCAGCCGGGAATTGACAATGGCGCAGTCCCGGCCCGTGATGACGTGACTCAGCTGGCTCCCGCGAATGCGGGAGCCGGATTCGATGGTGACGTTCGGGCCAATGGTGCTGGACTCGATCTGCACGTCGTCCTCGATCAGCACGGGATCGTGGATGGTGACGCCGGGATACTCGCGATGACGTGCCCGGCCTTTCCGGAGCAGGATTTCATTGGTCTCCAGCAGCGTGTCGAGCTTGCCGCAGTCGTACCAGCCGCCCACCTCCGCGGTCAGGATGCGGCGGCCGTGCTCGATCATGTGCTGGAACGCGTCGGTGAGGTAATACTCGCCCTTGTTGGCGGGCGACTGCAGCACATGATCCACCCCGGCCCAGAGCGCCGCGGTATCGCGGATGAAATAAAGCCCGATGTTGGCGAGCCGGGAAATCGGCTGCGACGGCTTTTCCACGATCCGTGTCATGTAGCCCTTGTCATCGGTGACCACCACGCCGAAGCGCTGGTAATCCTCGACTTCCTTGGCCCAGATGATCCCGTCGGCGTCGGTGCGGTTCACCAGGGTGAGGTCCGCTTCGAAGACCGTGTCCACGAAGACAATGAGCACGGGTCCGTGCACATGCGGCCGCGCAAGGTTGACGGCGCCCGCGGTGCCGTCCTGGACCGTCTGCTCGATGAAGCGCGACGGCCAGCGGTAGCGGCTTCGCGCGTACTGCTCCACCTGCTCCTTGAGATGACCGGTGATGAAGATGAGCTCCTCGACCTCGAGCCCGTCCAGCCGGTCCATCACCCAGTCCATGACCGGCCGCCCGGCCACGCGCAGCATCGGCTTGGGCGTGAGGTGCGTGTGAGGGCGAAGCCGGGTGCCCTTGCCTGCGAGGGGAATGATCACCTGCATGACGCGTCAGCTCCTTCCGTACCGGTCTTCGAGGCGGACGAGGTCATCGAGCTCGGGCGTCGACGCCTCGAGCACGTCGCTGTCCACCACCGCCTCGATCTGGTGCACCAGCCTGGCGGGAATGTGCACGCTCTCACCCGCGCGAAAGGGCCGAGCCGAAAGCGTCTCGCCGTCCATGGTGCGGAGGATGAGTTCGCCGCTGAGCACGTGCATCGTTTCGTCCTTCTTGTTGTGATACTGCAGCGAGAGGATATGTCCCGCCTTCACGTGCAGCAGCTTGCCGACGTAGCTGCCGGCCCGGGCCCAGATCAGTTCGTGGCCCCACGGCTTGTCCACCCGGTACGGCACCTCCGGCATTACCCCTCCGCCAGCGTAAGTTCGAAGGACGAGGGCGTGGTGACACACGCCTGGACGCAGACACCGCAACCCACGCACCCTTCCTGATGGATGCTTGGGTGTCCCTGCTCATCGATCACCAGCGCCGCCTCGCCAATGGGACAGGCGTCGGCACACACTCGGCACGCGCTACCCTGGAACGTTATGCACCGATCGGGCCGGAAGGAGAGCTCCGCCAGCCGGTATCCCGACCACCCGCGCTCCGGCGCCGACAGTGCGCCGGTAGGGCAGGCCGCCACGCACGGCATGTCCGCGCAGGCGACGCACGGCTGCACTTTGGGATCAATGTAAGGGGTCCCGGCCGCGAGCCCGCCCTTGGAACGCACCGTGACGATGGCGTGCGGCGGGCACACATCGCTGCAGGCGCCGCAGCGGGTGCAGGCCGCCAGGAAACCGATCTCCGGCAGGGCGCCAGGCGGCCGCATGTAGCGAGTAGCGACCACACGCTCCTCGGTGTGCTCAAGCACGTTCCCCAGCCATTTCTCGATGGCGGAGCGGAAGAGGGTGCGGCGGTCGGAGTCGATCATGGTGGTCAGGGAGTCAAGATGGTCGAGACGGTCGAGGGCCACTTGACCCCCCGACCCCTCGACCTCTCGGCCTAGTCAAAACTGAACGTCCAGCGAAATGCCACGGGTTCGAGCGTATCGCGATCATCGGCCAGCTCTTCCCGGTCTACCCAGAGCGGAAAATCGATCCGGGTCTGGAAATCGGTCTGGCCAATCCGGTGGCTGGCGCGGAGCCCGACACCCGCGTCGCCGGTGAGTCGCATGTGGCCCGTCACCGGGTCCGCGAGATCGCCATCGGCCAGCGCACCGTCGCCGAAGAGTGCGAGCGACACGTTGCGGAAGAGCCCGCCGCCTCGACGGCCGTAGAGCTGCGCAGCGAGTTCCAGGTTGAGCGCAATGACATCGGGCGCCGCCAGGTTGTGGTCGAGCCCGCGCACGTTGGCATCACCGGGCACGTGATAATGGATGTCCTCCTGGCGGAAGAGCGAGCCGCGCGAGCGGGTGAACGGATTCCAGAGCTGCGCATACGGTCCGGCACCCGCCATGAAGAATTGACGCTGGCGAATCTCGGGGCCCTTGGTGGCGAAGGTGCCGGCAAAGAGTCGAGAGTCGAGGCTCAGGCGACGAGAGAGTGGACGGCTCGCCCTGGCTTCAAGACTTCCGCGGAAGTAGGCGCCCAGCTGGCTGCCGGTGCCGGCCGGAGCACCGAGGGCAGCATGCTGGTATGCGCCGCCGCCGGCGACGCTGGTGCGGAGCGCCAGTGACCACTGGCCGGCCCGGCTCGTGACTCCAGCATGCGCTTCGAGTTCCGCCGAGCCGCCGTCGCTGTAGGCGCCCGGCTCGAGGTAGGCCGGATCCGTGACACCGACCCACTGCGCCCGCAGCCCAATGGTGTGTGTGGTCCGGCTCTGCAGCGAGCGATTGAGGTTCCAGTCGGTGCCGATTCGTGCGGCACCGCGACCCTCCACGGGCATCCCTTCCGCGAGCAGCGA
>DASSHL010000475.1:0-3789 GCA_035692845.1 Gemmatimonadales bacterium | reverse complement strand
ACGCACCGGCCCGCACGCCCTGGAAGACCCGGTAACCGAAAAACAACTCGTCGCCTCCATCGCCCGTCAGCGCCACGGTAACGTGCCTTCGGGCGGCCGCGGCTACGGCGGCACTAGGCAGCAGCGATGCGTCGCCGAAGGGCTCGCCGGCCTCCCAGAGCAGCCGTGGAAGCCCATCGGCCGAGAGAGGTGGGACTTCGACTTCGGTGTGAGCGGTACCATACTGCTCGGCAACCAGCCGCGCCTCTGCACGCTCATCATCCGGATTCCCACGCGTGCCAGCGGTAAATGTGCGGAGCGCACCATTCGATTCCTGGGCCGCAAGCGCGACGATCAGCCCCGAATCCTTTCCCGCGCTCATGAATCCTCCGACCGGAACGTCCGCCACGAGCCGCCGTCGCACTGCCCGGCGCAAGTGCGCCTCGATAGCGCTGGTGAGCTCGCCAGGCGTGCCCTGCCAGCCGGCCTGCTCGGGCACGGACCAGTACTGGGCAGACTCTGTTGCTCCGTCAGGGTCGAAGCGAATCCAGCCGCCGGGCGCGACCCGGTGTACGCCGTCGAAGATGCAGGAATCCTGCGGGATGACCAGGTGATGCAGATACGCTGCGATGGCATGCCGGTTGACGCCCGGTGTGCCGCCAAGGCCGGCAACTATCGCACCCAGGGTTGAACCATAGACGATCGCGCCGTCACCCCGTCGCGCCCAGAAGAGCGGTTTCTTTCCCAGCGGATCCCGGGCGAGCAGCAGACTGCGTTGCCTCGGCCGCCACAGCGCCAGCGCGAACATGCCCCGTGCGCGCCGGAGACCCGCCTCCCCGTCCAGGGCGAGTTCCGCGAGCAGCACCTCGGTGTCTGACTCCGACGAGATTCTGACGCCGCGGCCCCGAAGATCCTCCCGAAGTTCGCGATAGTTGTACAGCTCGCCATTGTAGCTGATCACGGCGTCGAGATCGCTGCGTTCAAGCGGTTGATCCGCGCCAGCCGAAAGGTCAATGACCTTGAGACGGCAGTGGACCATCACCGCATCGTCACGCTGCCAGCGATGCGTTCCATCGGGGCCGCGATGCTCGACGCGCTTCGCCATTCGATCCAGAACTTGAGCACCCGACCCGGAACGATCGAACGCGATGCCAGCGAATCCGCACATGCCGGCCTACCTGCCCGTCGCGTCAGGGACGACGACTGGACTGCCCTGTGCGCCACGGACCTGTCGGTACAGGTCAATCACGCGGTGCGCCACCATCCTGGCCTCCATTGCGGCTGGCAGTAATGACGCCGGCGTGTCAGGTGCGCGTGGCAGCCGGCGCACCGCATCGGCGAGCGCGCCGGGGTCGCGGTCTGCTATTGCCCCCATCGCGGGCCGCGATATGAGCTCGGGAAGGTCGCCGACAGGCACACTCACCACCGGAATGCCGCACGCAAGCGCCTCCCGCACGCAATTGGGGGCGCCTTCGGAATCCGAGGTCATCAACAGGCAATCGCAGGCACGGTAGAACCACGGCATTTCCGTCGGGGGCTCCCCATCAGCGATGAGAAGTTCGGCATGGACTCCGCCAACGTTGAGTGCGTGACAGGTGGCTTTCGCAAGGTCAATCCGCTTGGTGCGCTGTCGGCCACTGTGCACGAAGCCCAGCACCAGGTCCGCGGCAGCAACCCGCCGACGCCGACGCGCCTCATCCCGCGAACCGGGCGAGAAAAGCGATGTGTCTACGCCATTCGCGATTACGTCGCTCCGGCGACGCGCGGCGGGCCAGAGCTTCGCCTGCATCGCCTGGCTCCTGACGATGACGCGCCGTGACCATCCCGCGAGGCCCTGCGTCACCAGCACTCCGGCGCGACTCTTCAGGGTCTTGCCACCATGGCCGTCCGAGGCTCCGTTGAGGTCGTCACCGCAGAGCGTGACCACATATGGGACGCCCATGCCGACCACGGCGAGCGGCGTATAGCCGTAGTGACAGTGAATCAGCTCGGGACGGAATCGGGCAATTGCGCCACGAACCCGGGCTCGAGCACCAACATAGTCCCATCGTCCGCGCGCCCCCGCGATCGACACGACTTCAATATCGGCGCCGAGCGCCTGGAGGTCGGTCACCTGGCGCTCGACGAAGATGCCGGCATACGGGTTCCCCGCATGCGGATACATGTTGGTGACCACCAGAACCCGAGGCACGATTCAGTCCGCTCCGGCAGCGTTCACGAGCTCTCCACCAGCTTCGCTACCCCACCCCGATGCGCCAGGCGTGAGATCAGGGACAGGTAGGTACGGCGCTGGCTCTCCCAGGACCATTCTTGGGCCACCTTGGCAGCGGCCTCTTGCAGGGTCCCGCGCAGTTCCTCGTCGTCATGCATCGCAATCATCTGGCGCGCCAACCCTTCGACATCCCCAGGCTCGAAAAAGAGCACGGCATTGGCGCCAAAATAATGCGTGGTAGCACGTGTCCGTGAGGCAATGGCTGGGATTCCCATGATACTGAACTCGAGCAGCTTCGTCGGCAACGAGATATCCATCGCGGGGCCGGCTCGCATCGGTACCACGCCGGCGTTCGCGTCGGCCAGCTCACCGGGGATCCGATCCACCGGAATCATGCCTCGGCGAATTTCGACCGCATCGCCAAGCCCTTCCGCTTCGGCGATGCGCTCCACCTCGTCCATCCCATCACCCGCGCCCATGATGCGAAGGCAGATCCGGGAGCGCTGCCGGCGAGCAATCGCCAGGGCCCGCACCGCCAAGTCGAGGCCGTGGCGCGTCGCCACCGTGCCGTGGTAGACGAAGCGAAACCGGTCCGGGTCCTCAGTGCGCGCTACCGGCTGAAAGATCGCCGGGTCCGGCGAGTTGAGGACGACCGAGATCTTGGATGCTGGAATGCGGTTCTCGAGCAGGCGGAGACGGTGCGGCTCCTGGACCGCCAGGACTTGATTGGCACCTGCGGCGGCCATGCGCTCGACCAGGCGCAGCAGGCGTACGAAGCCAGTCCGTCGCCCTGGAAATTTCTCCTCAAACAGTTCGGGCATCACATCGTGAAAATCGAGCAGGACACGGCTGCCCAGCAGCCGGAATGGCAGGGCGGCAGCAACCAGAAAATCAGGCATGGTATTCACGTGAACAACGTCATAGCGCGTGTGCGTCCGAAGCACCGCGAGCCGACCCATGGCAGCAGCCGCGAACGACACCCAGGACCCCAGGTAGCCATCCAGATTGCCGCGGTGCCTGGCGAGGCCCACACCATGGACGCTGACACCGCCCACTCGAACTGTGGCTGGTGCCCCATCGGCCCGCAGGCACACGACGTCCACCCTGGCGCCAGCCTGCGCCAGCGCTTCGCACATCCGGCGGACCCGCGCGTCGCTGGCGTAGTGAGTGTACGCCAGCGAACATACCGCGACACCGCGAAGGTCAGGCATCGGCCCCGGAGTGCTCACGGCCATCGTGACTGTGCGCGACGGCTGCGTTCTGAAAGTCGGCCTGAAAGGAAGCTGCTCGCCACCGAAGCATGAAGCGTCATCGTCACCCGACTGGCTCTGGCAAGCGGCGGTTGGCAAGGTGGCACTTGGGCTGGAGGGAGAAGGCAGTAAGCAAGGCTGTGTCTCGCACTGCCTTTCCTGGGGTTGAACGGCGCTGCCAGCACCTGTCGATGCCGGCACGCGCTGGTTGGAGCGGCCGAATCACCCGATCGCCACTCCAATAATATCAGCGGAGCATGCTCACGCCGCAGCGACAACTTCGCGGTGCAAATGCCCTTGGAGCCAGGCTTCAAGGGCGTGGAGCGAGGCTAGTTGGCGCGTGCGCGG
>DASSHL010000474.1:0-2840 GCA_035692845.1 Gemmatimonadales bacterium | reverse complement strand
TCTGTCGGATGGAGGCGCTGCGTACGACCGCCGGCGAGCAGGATATCGATCGGCATGGCGAACCCCGGCACTACGTTGCTCCAGCGGTACCGGAGCGTGCCATCGGCGACCTGGTACTCGAGCACCGGGATCTTCGTCGTCTCCTGGTATTGCACAAAGATCCTGCTGAGGTCCACGCCAGTCATCCGGCTCATGTAGTCGCGGACCTGCTTTGCGGTCACGGTCTGGTGGCGGAAGGTGCTACCGAGGCCGCGCAGGGTGGCGAGCCATTTCGCATCGTCGTTGACCACGGCGCGCATGGTCATCAGCATGTTGGCGCCCTTGGGATAGCGGTCCTGCGAGCTTGGCACGTCGTTCACGCCGTACGTGCCGATGATCGGCATGTCGTTCTTGATCATGCTGCTGCGCAGCCCCACCAGGTACCGGTCACCGGCTGCCTTCCCCTTGGTGCACTCCAGGTAGAGCGCCTCGGCGTACATCCCGAAGCTCTCATGGATCCACATGTCGGCGTGGTCCCTGGCGCTGATGTTGTTGCCGAACCATTCGTGGGCGCTCTCGTGCACCACGATGTAGTCCCAGCCCATCCCTTCGCCGGTCTTGGACAGGTCCCGCCCGAGGTACCCGCTCAGGTACTCGTTGCCATACGCAATGCCACTCTGGTGCTCCATGCCGAGATAGGGAACCTCGATCAGCTTGTAACCATCCTTGTACCACGGGTAGGGGCCGAACCAGTGCTCGAAGCACTTGAGCATGGTCTTGACCTGGGGAATGAGCGCCTTCGCCTTGTCCTCGTGGTTGGCAAGCGCCCAGAATTCAATGGTAAGCTTGCCATCGAGGCCCGGGTATGCATCGCGAACCGGCACATAGCGCGGGCTCGCGTTAATGGCGACGTTATAGCTGTTGATGGGGTTGGAGACGAACCACTCATAGGTCGTGGTGCCGTCACCGTTGGGCGTGGTGGAGCGGAGCCGCCCGTTGGAAATGTCCTTGATCGGGTCCGGCAGGGTGATCGCGATGCGCTGGCTATCGGGTTCGTCGGCCGGAAGATCCTTGAGCGGCCACCAGGTGCTGGCGCCGGGTCCTTCGTTCGAGGTGGCAATCCACGGAGCGCCAGTGCTGTCGACTGCCCAGTGAAAGGGCCCGCCGCGCCGCCGGCGTGGCGCAGTGGTGTCTCGCACGGCGAATGATCCGTGATAGAACACGGTCAGCGCCTGGGTGCTGCCTTTCGGCTGCGGCGCGGCCAGCGTCACAAAGAACGCATTACCGTCCCGGCGAAACTGGAGCTGCTGCCCGCCCTGCACCACGCTGTCCATCACCATCGGGACCTGCAGGTCGATCTGCATCTCGCTCGCCGGTTGCAGCACGCGGTAGGTGATGCCATTCCGCCCCACGATGCTGGAGTCGGACGGGTCCACCTTCACGTGGAGGTCGTAGAACGCTGCGTCCCACCACTCGCGCCCGGGACCGTTCGATCCGCGAAGCGTGTTGGCGTGGGTGAAGACCTGCCGGTCCTGCGCCAGAGCCGGGGTCTGTGCTGCGATTGTCAGCGTCAGGACGAGGAGAGAGTATCGCACGGGTGGCCGCCACATGAGGGGTCGGGGGTGAGGGAAATGTAGCTGAGGGACGAGGGTCAGAAGGTACCCACTCCTCATCCTGAGCGAAGCGAAGGATCTACCGACCTGATTCCCGAACCGGGGGAGTAGATCCTTCGGTCGCTGCGAGACCTCAGGATGAGGAACTCTGGCCACACTCCGCTCACAGCGCTTGGATCTCAGCTCTAAGCCCTTAGCTCTCAACTCCCGCCTTCAGCCTTTCGCCTTCAGCCTTTAGCTTAAACCATGCTCCGCCTCACAGTCGCGCTTCTCCTCCTCGCCGCCCGGACCGCTTCGGCGCAGGATACCCTGCCCTATCGGAACCCACACCTTTCACCCGAAGTACGCGCCGCCGACCTGCTCGGCCGAATGACGCTCGAGGAAAAGTTCTGGCAGCTGTACATGACACCCGGCGACCTCTCCGATACGACAGTGGATCATTCGCACGGCGTGTTCGGCCTGCAAGTGCCGGCCGCCGCGTCTGCCTCGGCGGACGCCCAACGCATCGATTCCATCCAGCGCTATTTCGTTACGCAGACCCGGCTGGGTATTCCGATCATTCCGTTTGAGGAAGCGGTACATGGGCTGGTGCGGCCGGGCGCCACGGTCTTTCCCGCTGCGATCGGTCTTGCGGCGACCTGGGACACGAGTCTCGTGTCGCGGGTCGCGACGGCGATCGCGAAGGAGACGCGCTCACGTGGCATCCGCCAGGCGCTCTCACCCGTCGTGAACCTGGCCGAAGACGTGCGCTGGGGCCGAGTCGAAGAAACCTACGGCGAAGACCCGTGGCTCGCTTCGGCCATGACGCGCGCCTATGTGCACGCGTTCGAGGAGCAGGGCGTGATCACGACGGCCAAGCATTTCGTCGCGAACGTCGGCGCGGGCGGGCGCGACAGCTACCCGATCGACGTGAGCCGGCGGCGGCTCGAGGAATACTTTTTCCCGCCGTTCCGCGCCGCCCTGGATGCTGGCGCGCAGTCGGTCATGACAGCATACAACTCCGTCAACGGCGTGCCGGCAACCCAGAACCACCTCCTGCTGACGGGCGTTCTGCACGAGCAATGGAGGTTCAAGGGGTTCGTAATCTCCGACGCCGCGGCGACAGGCGGCGCCGTGGTGCTGCACCACACGGAGCCGGATACCCCGACCGCTGCGGCTGACGCCTGGAAAGCCGGACTCGATGTCGTGTTCCAGTCGTCCTGGCCGCAGTATCGCCCCTACTGGGATGCGGTGCGACGCGGACTGGTG
>DASSHL010000473.1:0-4307 GCA_035692845.1 Gemmatimonadales bacterium | reverse complement strand
TGTTCCTGCTTCTGCCCCACCGGCTGGAAGCGGATGGCGCCGAGTGCAGGGTCCACGCATGCCGCGTCCTCGATGTGATACGTCCGCGCGCCGCGCGATTCGGCGAGTTCGGCCAGGTGACAGGTATTGCTGGAGTTGTAGCCACCCACAACGAGCATGATATCGAGCGGCTCCTTCAGCAGCGCCTCGACGGCATCCTGCCGCTCCTGGGTGGCGCTGCAGATGGTGTCGAAGCTCCGGAAGTGCTCGGCGACGTGCTCAGCGCCGTGGCGGTCCCTGAGCGCCAGCCCGAACGCCGCCGCGATGCCGAGCGATTCGGTCGAGAGCATCGTGGTCTGGTTGGCGATACCCACGCGCGTAAGATCGGTGCGGAAGTCGAAGCCGGGTGAGGTTGCCCTGGCAAAGCGCTCCGCCAACACTGCGGCCTCATCCTCCGATCCGCCGTGGCGAATGAAATCCAGCACCGGCTCAGCCTCTGCCATGTCGAGCACCACGAGGTACTTTCCGCCCGGGTGACGGTTGACCTGGCTCGCGGTCGCCTTGGTTTCCTCGTGCCAGTGCTTGCCGTGAATCACCGCCGTGAAGCCGTCCCGCGCGTAGCTCTCGACCCGCTTCCAGACATTGAGCACCGACCCGCAGGTGGTATCCACCAGCACGCACTCCAGCTCGCGCAGCCGCTCGAAATCGCGAATGGTCACGCCGAAGGCCGGAAGGATCACGACATCATTCGCGCCGATGGCGCTGAAGTCGAACGCGCGATCAGGATTGTGCAGCAGGATGGTGATTCCCATGGCGCGCAACTTGTCATTCACGTGGGGATTGTGAATGATCTCGCCCACGAGAAAGATGCGGCGATCGGGAAACTTGGCCCGCGCTTCATAGGCATAATCCACCGCGCGGTCCACGCCGTAGCAGAAGCCGAACTCCCGCGCCAGGCGGAAGGTCAAGGGTCCCGCGGTCAGGGTGTACTCGCTGGCCCGCAACGCCTCAACCACCGCGCTGGCGTAGTCCGCGGTCAGCTGACCTTCGATCGCCGGCTTGAGGCCAAAGCCCCGGCGGAAGTAGGTGGATTCCATGGCGGTAATCTAACTGGACGCGAGACGCGGGACGCGGGATGTGACCTGCGACCCGCGACTCGCGACCCTATCCACCACTATCCGCACACACACCAACCGTCACTCCCCGGATCTGCCCCGTCAGCGTCACTTCCGCCTGGTCGCCTTCGCGCCGCAGCTGCGAGCGAAACTCTCCCTCGAGTACCTGGTTCGTCACCGTCAGCCGCACCGTGCCCTTCACGCCACGATAGCCGTCCACTCGCGCCGAATCGAGCCAGCGCGCCGCCACCGCCGCGGCCGGCCGCGTGTTCTTGGCATCAGCGGCCGAGAGCACGGGAAATTCGGCTGCGGTGATGTCCTTGCCCTTCGGAAACAGGAGCATGGCAACGCCGGTGTCGCCTGATGTCGCATAAAGCTGGATCGCGCCGGCACAACGGGTGGCGGTTGCCTTGAGCGTGGCCTGGCCGGTGTCGGCGCCGGTCCATGCGACGACTACCCGTTCGCTTCCGCCGCACGCAGCGGCCATCACCAGGACCGTCAGCGAACCGGCGAGAAGACCAGGTCGAAGCGCCATGCGTCACCATTGTCGGGAGAAATCGGATGGCTCACGTCGAGCCGGATGAGCGTCGCGTGGAGCAGCGGACTGTACATCGAGACACCCACACCACCACCCACGAGCGCCCTGGACTGGAACAGCGCATCGGGCTCGGCCGCCTGGCCCGCATCCAGGAAAAGCACAGGCCGGATGGTGCCCTTGAGTGGCGATACATCCAGCTGCCCTGCCCAGAACGCGCGAGCCGTGAGGACGCCATAATCAAAGCCGCGAACCGTCTCCCGCCCGCCCAGTCGGAACTGGAGCTGCGGCGGCGCTGATGCCTCGGCGACGCCGGCTTTCAGCCGGACGGTGAGGCCGCGTGACCCGCCGACGCTTCGCTGCACTCCGGCGTAGGCTCGTCCGGTGGTCAGCGACTTTCCGGCCATTCCCTCGGCGGCAAGCATCCAGCGCCATCCACCGACGTGGATGAGCTTCGCGCCGACGACGCCGAAGTCACCCTCCAGCACCGAGGGATTCAGGGGCATGAGCCCGGTTCCCCCCAGCTGGTCGTTGACCCAGGAGCGTGCCTCGCGCGCCATGGAGCGCTGCCGTTCCCCGCGGAGGGAGATGGCGAGATCAGTGCCGAGGCCGATGGACGTCAGCATGCTTGCTTCACCGCCCGTGGCCAGGAAATAGTCGCCGTAGTCATGCGCCGTGAACAGCGCGCTCGCCGAGTTGGCGAGGGTGCGGCCGGGCGAGAACGGATCCACGTCGGCCACGTCACGGTAGCCTGCAAAAGTGAAGCGGCCACTGGGCCCGTCATGCACCAGTGCCAGCCGGCCGGTGACGCGCTGATCACTGAAGCCGTAGCGCACCGTCGGAAAAATGTTGGTGAACGGCATGCCGGGGACGCTCACCCGGGCGCCGGCGCCGATCGAGAGACCCTGCGCCCGATTGTACTGCAATGCGTCCGAGAGCCGCTCGTATCCGAGGGAGATCGCGCGCCGGTCCGTCATGTCGCCCGGCAACTCTTCGATGATTCGCGCCAGATCAGCCACCGTGCTGCGCAGCCTGGCGTCGAGTTGCGGCTGGGCCTCAAGCCTGAGCGAGTCAGTCCAGCCGGCGTAATTGTCGAACACGCTGTCAGGCGGCTGTCGGATCTCGAAGCTTCCTCCAGGCCACTCTCCCTTGACCACTTGACCACCTTGACGGTCCGCACTGTCTGGACGGTCGAGGTGGTCGAGACCGATTTCGTAATCCGAGAACTCAGTCCGCGCCTGGAACGGGATCACCTTCCCGCGGGCCAGCGGAATGGTGAAGGTGCCCACGACCGTCTGTCGGAAGGGCATCCAGTACCGGCCATCCTGCTGGCCGTATTCGAGGTCCACATCGATGGTGATGAATCGGTTCGCCAGGCTGTTCACGCGCCGAACGCTGGTGGAGTCGTCGCCTGACGAGTCGGGCGTGGCAAAGAGGCCGGTGCCGACGTAGCGGAAGGAAAATCGCACCACATCGAATGTGGCTGCATCAATCCACAGCTGGCCTGCCACCAGCGCAGGCGCCGCTTGCTTGGGAATGAGCTGGACCTTGTAGAGGCGCAGCGGCGGCCGGCCCGGGAGCATCACGCTCACGCTGTCCATCAGGTCGTAGTGGTAGAACCGGGCTGCGCCATCAGCGAGCGGATGCAGCGCGCCCGTCGCAGGAAACTCGTCGCTGAAGATGCGAAGCGAATCACCGGCGCCGCGCGGCACGAACCAGGGACGGGTAAACGAACTGGAGAGGTCGAGCCCTTCCGCCAGTGAGCGGTGCCGGCGGCCCTCCATCACGACGGTGAGGTCATTGGGGCGTTGCCAGGCGACCCGGCCCACCTGCTCCTCGACCGACGCGGTAGGCGGCTGGGCCCAGCGGCGGCCGGGCAGTCCCACGCTCAGCCGGTAACGGATCCGGGCGGTATAGCTGGAGACCGTCGTATCCTGGGCCTGATAGCGCGCGGCCGCCCGGACCACCACTGTTCTGGTGGCCGGGGACGCGTAGGTGACAACGGTATCTTGGTGAAAACTTGCTGCGGCAACGAGAAGAGCTACGAGGTGTGCGCCCATTTGCTCCGGCCGTCGCGGTGAAGCCCGTATGCCTTGAGCCGACGCCAGAGTGTGGTCCGACTGATCCCCAGCTCGCGCGCCGTCTCTGCCAGCCTCCAATTATGCGCATCGAGCGTCCGGACGATAGCCTCCTTTTCCCGCGCGGCCAGCGTCGTGGCACCTTCCTGGCCGGGCAGAAACATCGCTTCGCCGATTTCCAGCGAACCCACCCGGAGCGGCCGCAGGCGCCCGCCGATATTGGCGAGACGCGGCATCAGATCCCTCGCCGAATCGCGGAGATCTTCCTCGCTGAGCGTGGAACGAGCCTGCTGATTGGCGTAGAGAACCTTGCCCTCAGCATCGAAGACAACAACGCCCTCGCTGAACCCATCGAGGAGCGCCTTGGCCAGTGGGGAAAAGACGGAAGGCATACCGTTCTGTGTGAGTGTTTCAGCCATGAGTCAGTATACGCCTCACATGGTTGGAAGTTTCAGTTCGGCACGAATGCCAGCTCCCAACCTGCGTGTATGGGAGTCGTCTTAATGGTGCATCATGACACAACAGTTGACAGTGAGCCATGTCACCCGGCAATATAACTCACTGGTAATGTATAGCTACGCCGCCTGGTCAACGGTCAAC
>DASSHL010000472.1:0-4484 GCA_035692845.1 Gemmatimonadales bacterium | reverse complement strand
TGCGGATATGAATTGGAGCCGGAGATCGGGTTTGTGGGGGAATTTTAGGTCAAGAGGTCGAGAGGTCGAGCTTGACCCCTCGACCTCTCGACCTCTCGACCTTCTCTCAGTGCATCGCCATCGCGTTCCCGCCGGGATTCCCCACCTTGATGATCCCCACCGCGCCCTTCTCCGCATCGGCGAAGGCGTGGGTCACGAAGGCATACATCCCCTCCCCGCTCTTCCCCTTCTCGAAGCTGGTTTCGAAGACTGCGCCGCCGCCCGCCGGAATGCCCCAGGTCTGCACGCCCTCGAGCATGTTGCGCGGATTACCGTCGGGATAGACCCGGTCGAACAGCGCCCCGACGATGTGGAAGTCGCTGGTGAAGTTGGGACCCGCGTTCACCACGAAGAACCGGACGCGGTCGCCCTCCGAGACCTGGAGCGGGTGCTGCTTGTACTGGAAGGCTTCGCCGTTGAACACCACCTGGGTCGCTTCACGCTCTGCCGCGGCATGCCGGTCCATGACCAGGTCGCCATTGGCCGAATCCAGCTGAGCGTAGAACTCGCTCTGCACCAGCACGTATTCCTTGTCAGCCTTGGTTCCCCACCCGCCTGCCGGGTCTACGATCATGGCGAAGTACATCCCGTTCATGATGTGCGTGAGGACCGGCGCGGTCCCGCAGTGCACCATGAAGGCGCCCGGATCATTCGCCGTGAATTCGAAGGACTTCGACTGCCCCGGCAGGATCGGGCCGAAGGCGTCGTTCATGGGGATGCGCGCGGCGTGAAAGTCGATCGAGTGCGGCATGGGGCTGTCGTTGGTCACCACGATGCGCACGCGGTCGCCCTGGTTCACCCGGATCACGGGCCCGGGAACGGTGCCGCCGAACAGCCAGCCCTCATAGAACTTTCCAGGAGCGATCTCGATGCGGCCGTGGGTGATCGGAATGTGAAATTCCTTGACCGGGGCACGCGAGGCGGGAGCCACTGCGGCGTCGTAGACCGGGGTCACGACATGCGGCGTCTTGCCGAAGTCCACCACCTCAACTGACGGCGCACCACGGGCGGCCGTGAGGGCGAGAAAGGCCACCGCAACAGTGGCGGCAGCGGCGAACATCCCGGTAAGTGCTTTGCGGCGCGACGACATCTGGTCTCCTCGAGTTTCGTTGCCTTGACGGCTCTACCGAACCTGCGAGGGAAGAATAGGAATCGCGCCTTTAACCAGGGTGAAACTTTGTATGAAGGAACCTTCAGGGATGGTCTTCGGTCTTCGGTCTTCGGTCTTCCACTACTCCCGACGCCCGAAGACCGATGACCGACGACCCCTGCTCACCGCCCAGCCAGCAATGTCGTCGCCCGCTCCAGGTGCGCGGCCGCCGACCTGACCCGCCCCGCCAAATCAGCGATCTCGGCCGCCTCCCGCGCCGGATCCCCGTCCTCCGCGGCTTCGGCGATGCCAGGCAGGGCGATGTTGGCATAGCCGTTATTGCGGTCGGCGGCAAAGAGGAGGTTCCGGTACCACGGCCGGCCCACCAGCCCGCTGGGCCGAGCCAGCGACACCTCCACCTGCCGGAGCTCGGCGTTGGCCGCCCTGAGGGCCTTCGCGTCGGGCGCACCAAGCGCGCTGTCCCGCGTGGCGGCAAATCGGCCGCCTGCATCGGCGAGCAACCGGGCCGCATCGCTGAGCGCCGACACGTCGGGGGCGCTTCGAGTCGAATCTCGCGTCGCTACCTCCCGCGCCAGGCGCCCGATGTATTCGCCCAGATAGGCATAATCGAAGGCCGGGACATCGGCATTGCCGAGGCGCGCGAGGGTCAGCGCCGTCAGCTGCCCCGCTGCGACGATGCTCCATCCACCCGGATCACCGAACCGGTCCTGGAAAGTGTAGGTGTCGTACGCCGAGTGATATGTGCCACCGCCGCCGCCAAAGCCGAAGTCGAGAGACGGAAGCCCCAGATGGTTGTAGAACGCCCCGAAATCGCTGCCACCGCCGAGGTCGCCTACACGCGGCTCGGATCTGTCGCTGCCACGGCCATTCGCGCTCCACGCCTCAAAGACGCTCACCGACTCGGCCGGCTGCTGCACCGCGTGCGCCAGCTGCCGGATGAATGGATGCAGTGACGACGTTCCGGATGCGCCGAAGCGCCGGCCATCGGCTGCGTCATCGAGGTTGAGGTACGCCACGACCCGCTTCCGGAGCGAGTCTTCCTTCGACTCCACCCATTCGGTTGCGCCGACCAGTCCCCACTCCTCCGCGTCCCAGGTGGCGAAAATGAGCGTTCGGCGCGGCCGGTGCCCGGCCTTGAGCGCGGCACCCCACGAGCGCGCCGCCTGCAGGATGCTGGCGACGCCCCCCACGTTGTCCCGCGCACCCGGGCCCCACGCGTCGCGGTGACCTCCCACGATCACGATTTCATCGGGCCAGGTGCTGCCGCGGATGATGCCGTACGTGTTGGTGATGGTCTTGAAGGCGCTCTGGCCCTGCTGGTGCCACAGCCCGACCCGCGCCGTGGCCGCGTCGGTCCCGCCAATGTGATAGCGGAACGGCAGTGCCCCCTGCCAGCGCTGGGGCACGTCATGCCCGCGCATCGGCTCGAGGAGCCTGGCGGCGTTGCCATATCCCAGCGGCACCACAGGAATGCGGCTGATATCCATGGAATCCTTGGACAACCGCCGAGCACCCTTGACCGAGGCCCAGCCCGGCGTCGAGGGATCGCCTTCCTGGTTCAGGATGCTGCCGCGCTGCACGCCATCCGGATTCCGCATCGTGCCTTCCGGGTAGACATCGCCGCGGAAGTAGCCGTCGTCCTGCGGGTCCGAGTACAGGATGAGCGCCACGGCGCCGTGCTTCTCCGCCTCGCGCGCCTTGATGCCCCGGAAGCTTCGGCCGTAGCGAGCAATGGCGATCTTGCCCTTGACGCTGATGCCCAGGGAATCGAGCGTCGCGTAATCCTCGATCAGGCCATAATTGACGTACACCAGTGGCGCGGTGACGTCGCCGTCGCCGGCGGTGCCGTTCATGGCCGGCCATGGCTTCAGGTACGTGGTGGTATCGCCAGGGATGGGAGGCTCGTCCAGCTTGAACCGGATGCGCTCAGGCGACATTAGTTCCACGATAGTTGAGTCCGGATACGGCATGTAGACGCTGAAATCCACCCGGCTGGTATCGAGGCCAGCACGACCCATTTCCTTGAGCACATAGGCCGCCGTCCGCTGCTGCGCTGGCGAACCCGCCACGTGCGGCTCGGCTGAAAGCGTACGGCGGTCGCGCACCGCCGCCGGCGCATCACCCGACTGGAGCAGGATTGGCTCAAGTGCGCGCTCGCGCGTGGCGGCAGCGGGTGAAAACCCGGTGAGCGCCGCCTGGGCGAGCGCGGGTGTGGTAACCAGGAGTGACAGCGGGACGAACGCCGAAAGGGTGGAACGCAGCCGGAAGGCGGGCACTGCGGCCTCCAACATGGGACGTGAGGGGGTGATGCCCGAGGCGAGAGTCGAACTCGCACGGGGTTGCCCCCGGCGGATTTTGAGTCCGCTGCGTCTGCCATTCCGCCACTCGGGCCGGGGCGAAAGTTGGCCGGACCAGCGGCGCACCGCAAGCGTGCTTGGAGCGACGATTATCTTGCAGGCTTCATCAAGCGAGAGAGCCCCATACCCGATGCCCGCCACTCACCACAACTTTCATCCCTGGCATGACATCCCCACCGGTGACGACCCGCCTCGCTCCGTCACCGCGGTGATCGAGATCGCTGCCAACGAGCGCAACAAGTACGAACTGGACAAGAAGCTCGGCGTCTTCCGGCTCGACCGGGTGCTCCACAGCGCCGTGCACTATCCCGGCGACTATGGATTTCTTCCCCAGACACTGGGCGACGACGGCGACCCGCTCGATGTGCTGGTGCTCATGACCGAGCCGGTCTTCACCGGCTGCCTGGTCGAATGCCGGCCTGTGGGACTCTTCCATCTGGTGGACCACGGGCAGGCCGACGAGAAGGTTCTCGCGGTGCCGCTCGCCGACCCCTACTCAGCCGAGCGGCATGAACTGCACGACGTTCCGAAGCACTTTCTCAGGGAGATCGAGCATTTCTTCAGGGTCTACAAGGACCTGGAGGGAAAGCACACCGAAACGCACGGGTTCGAGGGAGCGGACGCAGCGAGGAAGGCGATTGTACGGAGTGTCGAGAAGTACAGGAGCACGTACGGAGACGAGGGACGAGGGACTAGGGACTAGGGACGCAGGACGCGGGTCCGGGCTCGCTGGTCACGGATCCCGCATTCCCACCGGGCGTCCAAGGATCTCCTGCCAGACGATGAGCCTCCGCAGCTCCGCCCGAACGGCTCTCGTCTCTCGTCCCTCGTCCGCCGGCCGCTCAGCTTCCCGCCGTACCCGCACATCAAACGCCTCGTGGTCCTCACCCGCCAGTGAGCGGTTGCGGACCTCCACCTCGCGGCGGCGCGCGCGCACCACGCGCTCCACGTCATCGTCATGGTCAAGCGCAACCTCG
>DASSHL010000471.1:0-5279 GCA_035692845.1 Gemmatimonadales bacterium | reverse complement strand
ATTCAGCGTTCCCCGGCCCACCTGCCGGCCATCCGTGTCTGACATCCTGCGAGCCCCATGACCGCACCACATTCGCGCGAGCGCATCCTCCCGCGCCTTATCGAAGACGAGATGCAGCAGTCGTTCATCAACTACTCGATGAGCGTGATCGTCTCGCGCGCGCTGCCTGATGTGCGCGACGGGCTCAAGCCCGTGCACCGCCGCATTCTCTACGCCATGAACGAGCTGGGGCTCGTGCCCGGCCGCCCCTACAAGAAGTCCGCCACGGTCGTCGGCGACGTGCTCGGCAAGTATCACCCCCACGGCGACAGCTCGGTGTACGACGCGCTGGTGCGCATGGTGCAGGATTTCTCGCTTCGCTATCCCCTGATCGACGGCCAGGGCAACTTCGGCTCGGTGGATGGCGACCCCGCCGCTGCCTACCGCTACACCGAGGCGCGGCTCACCCGCATCGCCATCACGATGCTGGAGGACATCGACAAGAACACCGTCGACTTCCAGCCCAATTTCGACGACCGGCTGGAAGAGCCGACGGTGCTCCCGTCGCGCCTTCCCAACCTGCTGGTCAACGGCTCGAGCGGCATCGCGGTGGGCATGGCCACCAACATCCCGCCCCACAACCTCAAGGAAATCGCCAAGGCCATCGAACTGCTGGTCGATGAGCCCGAGTCCACCATCGCCGACCTGCGCAAGGTGGTGAAGGGGCCCGATTTCCCCACCGGCGGCTTCATCTACGGGCGGGAAGGGATCAAGGACGCCTACGAGACCGGCCGAGGCCGCGTCATCATGCGCGCCCGGGCCCAGATCGAGGAAAAGGAATCGAGCGGCAAGTCGCAGATCGTGATCACCGAGATTCCCTACCAGGTGAACCGCGAGAACCTGGTCCGCTCCATCGCCGAGCTGGTCAATGCCAAGAAGATCGACGGCATCAGCGGCGTCAACGACGAGTCGGACAAGGACGGCATGCGCGTAGTGGTGCAGCTCAAGCGCGATGCCATTCCGCACGTGGTGCTGAACCAGCTCTACAAGCACACCCAGATGCAGGCCACCTTCGGCGTCATCATGCTGGCACTCGACAACGGCATGCCGAAGGTCATGAACCTGAAGGAGCTGATCGAGCGCTACATCAGCCACCGCATGACGGTGATCGTGCGCCGGACCCAGTTCGAGCTGGATGCTGCCCAGGCCCGCGAGCACATCCTCGAAGGGCTCAAGATCGCGGTCGACAACATTGATGAAGTCATCAAGATCATCCGCGGCTCCGAGAATACCGAGGAGGCCGACCAGAAGCTCCGCAAGCGCTTCAAGCTCTCCGAGAAGCAGAGCGACGCCATCCTCAACATGCGCCTCGCCAAGCTCACCGGCCTCGAGATCGAGAAGCTCGAAGCCGAACTCGCCGAGGTGCGCGCGCTGATCAAGGACCTGCAGGGAATCCTGGCCAGCAAGCAGCGACAGGCCACCATCCTCAAGACCGAGCTGCGCGAAGTGGCCGACAAGTTTGGCGACGCGCGCCGCACCGAGATCCTCTCCGACCAGGGCGAGTTCACGGTCGAGGACCTGATCGCCGAAGAGGACATGGTCATCACCGTTTCCCACACCGGCTACATCAAGCGCATACCGGTTTCCGCCTACCGCAAGCAGCGCCGCGGTGGCCGGGGCCTCACCGGCACCGACCTCAAGGCCGACGACTGGGTGGAACATCTCTTCGTCGCCAGTACCCACGACTACCTGATGTTCTTCACCAACCAGGGCCAGGTGTACTGGCTCAAGGTGCACGAGATTCCCCAGGCCTCCCGCGCGGCCCGCGGCAAGCCGGTGGTCAACTGCATTGCCATCCGCCCGGGCGAGCGGATCGCCGCGCTGGTGCCGGTGCGCGAGTTCAGCGAGAACCAGTGGCTGTTCTTCGCCACCCGCCAGGGGACGGTGAAGAAGACCCGCCTCTCCGAGTACGGCAACGTCCGCTCCAATGGCATCCGCGCCATCAACATTGACGATGGCGACGAGCTCATTGACGTGCAGGTGTGCGAGGCCACCAACGACATCATCCTGGCCACCCGCGCCGGCATGAGCATCCGCTTCCACCAGGCCGATGCGCGGGAGATGGGCCGGGCCACCGCCGGCGTCAAGGGCGTCCAGCTCACCGGCGAGGACGTCGTCATCGGCATGGTGGTGGTGCGGCGCGATGCCACCCTGCTGGTGGTGAGCGAGAAGGGCTACGGCAAGCGCTCGGAGCTTTCGGAATACCGGGTGCAGAAGCGCGGCGGCAAGGGCATCATCACCTTCAAGGTGACCGACAAGACCGGCTCCATCGTGGCGCTCAAGGAAGTGATTCCGGACGACGAGCTCATGATGATCACCCACCACGGCGTCATCATCCGCTGCGCGGTGGACGGGATCCGGGTCATCGGTCGCAACACCCAGGGCGTCAAGGTGATGAACCTCGATGCCGGCGACACGCTGCAGGACGTGGCCCGCGTGGTGAAGGAGGACGAGACGGGCACCGAGGAAGTTGCCGGCGAACCGGTGCCTGCCGGTGACGACGCCACCGAATAGCGTGGGCGCCGAATCGATCCGGGCCGCGGCCGCGGCGCTCGAGGGCGTCGCGGTGCGCACCCGGCTCCAGCCCGTCACCTTGCCCGATGGCGGCACCCTGCTCATCAAGTGCGAGCAGGACCAGCCCATCGGTGCGTTCAAGATCCGCGGCGCCTGGACCGCGCTTTCGCGCCTCGCGCCCGAGTCCCGCGTCCGTGGCGTGGTCACTCATTCCAGCGGCAACCATGCCCAGGCCATCGCCTTCGCGGCGCAGCGCCTGGGCATTCCTGCTGTCATCGTCATGCCTGCCGACGCTCCCAAGGTGAAAATCGCCGGTGTCCGCCGCTATGGTGGTGAGATCGTCTTCGTCCAGGACCGGAACCAGCGCGATCCCACCTGCCGGGCCATTGCTGCCGAGCGTGGTATGGTCATGGTCCCGCCGTATGAACATGCGGACGTGATCGCGGGGCAGGGCACCGTGGGGCTCGAGATCCTGGAGCAGTGCCCCGATGTCCGCACGGTGCTGGTGCCGGTGGGCGGGGGCGGGCTGCTCGGCGGGATCGCCACCTGGTTCCGCAGCGAGGCGCCCCATGTACGCGTCATCGGCGTGGAGCCGGTGGGCGCGCCCAAACTGAGCGCCGCGCTTGGCGCGGGCGCGCCTACCGCTGTTCCCAATCCGCACAGTCTTGCCGATGGACTCCTGCCGGCCGCGCTCGGAGACTTGCCCTTTTCTGCAATCCGGGGCACCGTCAAGGATGCGGTGCAAGTGGGCGATGATGCCATTCGTGCCGCCGTGCGGTTCCTCCATGGCGCCGGCCTCATAGTTGAACCTTCCGGCGCCATCACCACCGCCGCGATGCTCGCGGGGCTGGTGGACGCGGAGCCGCCCGTGGTGGCGGTGGCAAGCGGCGGCAACATCGATCCCGACCTTCTCCAGTCACTGGTGACATAGATGGGGCTCGCCCCGAAAATCCTCGTCGCGGATGACGACCAGACGCTCTCCCGCACCCTCTCGTGGATCCTCAGGGAGAACGGCTACGACGTGGTCGCGATCCCGGGCGGCGAACACCTCTTCGATCATCTCGCCGCCGACACCTTCGACCTGCTGCTGCTCGACATCATGATGCCGAGGGTGAACGGGCTCGAGCTGCTCCAGAAGGTGCGCGCCGATTCCCGCTGGCGTGACCTTCCGGTGCTCATGATTTCCTCGATGCCGCCGGAGGACGCGACGGTGCGTGCCCTGGGACTCGGCGCGCAGGACTTCATCCCCAAGCCCTTCCGCGTGCGCGAGTTGCTGGCGCGAGTGAAGGCACATCTCCGTGCCGGACGCGAGCTCAACCAGGCGCGCACCGATGCGCGCTCACGCTCCGAGCTTGTGGACATCCTCCAGGAAGTGGCGTCGAGCCTCACGCCCGAGGAAATCTTCCAGGTGCTGGTGCGGCGGGTGGCGCAGGGCCTCCGGATCTCGCGCTGCTCCATCATCCTGGCCGAACCGGGTGAGGCGACCGGCACCGTGGTGGCGGCGTTCGAGAATCCCACGCTCCGGAACCTTCGCGTGGACCTCACCCGCTATCCGGAAATCCGTCACGCCCTCGACACCGGCGAGCTGGTGCTGGCGCAGGACGTGGCCACCGACCCGCTCTACGACCAGATCCGCGAGGCGTGGCAGAAGGAGGGGCGCGCCATTCCCGCGCGTTCGGCGATCGCCATGCGGTTCGACCTCAACGACAAGCCGGCGGGCGTCTTCTTTCTCCGCACCACCGACGAGGATGTCCCGCTCAACCAGCAGGACGTGCAGTTTGCCAACCAGATCATTACCGCCGCCGTGAGCTCGCTGGAGCGGGCGTACGACCTGCAGAAGGCGGTGACCGGCCAGGAGCAGCTCCGTCACCTGGCGTCCACCGATTCGCTCACCGGCGTGCTCAATCGCCGGGCGCTCGCGGAAAAGATCGAGCAGGAGATGGACCGCGCCGCCCGCTACGCGTCCCTGCTCACGCTGATGATGGTGGACATCGACAACTTCAAGCAGATCAACGACACCTACGGCCACCTTGCGGGCGACCGCATCCTGAAGCAGCTCGCCACGCTGCTCAAGCGTGAGTTGCGCTCGCCCGATACCGTGGCGCGGTACGGCGGCGAGGAGTTCGTGGTGCTGCTGCCCGAGACCACCACCACCGAGAGTCGCAACTTCGCCGAGCGGGTGCTCAAGCGGGTGGCGGGCTATGACTTCGGCGAGCCGGGCCGCCCGGTGCGGGTGACCATCAGCATCGGCCTCGCCGCCTATCCCAATGAGAAGGTGACCGACGGCGAGTCGCTGCTGCGCCTCGCCGACCACAATCTCTACCGGGCCAAGAGCGACGGCCGGAACCGCGTGCGCGATTGACCAACCGCCGGTGCCCGCGCTGTCACGCGCAATTCGATCCACCCGCACGATACTGCGCGCGCTGCGGCTCCCCACTCGTTGAATTTGCCCCGCCCACGCTCACCAGTGCCCCCCTGCCCGCTGCCGAACCGCGCGTCAGGAACTCGGCCAAGGACGTGCCGCGCTCGACTGCCCAGGAATCAGCGCGCTATGGCACGCTCACCGGGTCGGTGCTCGATGGCAGGTATCGCATCGGGGACAAGGTGGGTGAGGGCGGCATGTCGTGGGTGTACCGGGCGGAAGAGATCGGCACCGGCAAGACCGTCGCCATCAAGCTCCTGCCGCCCCGGCTGGCCAAGGACAACGCCGCCGTGGAGCGGCTCCG
>DASSHL010000470.1:0-3904 GCA_035692845.1 Gemmatimonadales bacterium | reverse complement strand
CCGACGACCCCCACTTCGCCCTCCCCAGCCGAAGCGCCGACGAGAGCGTCAGCAGCTACCTCGCTCGGCTCGAGCAGGTGACGGACGAGGTGTTGAGGCATGGGCGTAAGGCTTAGGGCTGAGGGCTGAGGGCCTAATGCTGAAGGCGAAAGGCGCTTGGCTCTCAGCTTTCAGCCTTCAGCCTTCAGCTTTCAGCCTTCAGCCTTCAGCCTTCAGCCTTCAGCCTTCAGCCTTCAGCCTCCCCACGCCACCTCCCACACATGCCCATCGGGATCCTGGAAATATCCCGAGTACCCGCCCCAGAATGCGTCTCCTGCAGGCTTCACGATCGTCGCGCCGGCGGCCGCCGCCTGCTGCATCAGCGCATCCACTTCCTCCTTGCTGCCGACGTTGTGGCCAATGCTGAACTCCGTCGCGCTCCGCGCTTGCACCGGAATTCCCGTGTCATGCGCGAGACTCGCTCTCGGCCACACCGCCAGCTTGAGTCCCGGCTGCAACTCGAAGAACGCCACCGCGCCATGTGGAAATTCGGTGCCCACGATCCCCTTGGTCGGCAGGCCAAGGCCGTCGCGGTAGAATCGGAGCGCACGATCGAGGTCGTCGACCGCGAGCGTGAGCAGGGTGACGTATGGTTTCATTGCCGCAGCCCCACCTTGCCAGCCATTGCAATGGAAGGCAGCCCCGTCTGTGCTTCCCAGGCCTGGTAGCCCGCCGTGCCTCGGATGAAGTCGAACGACGGATCCACCCGGATATGGTGCTCGCAGACATCGCCGTGCACCAGCATCGAATCGAGCCAGCCGAGGGTGGCCACCGTGTCGCCAAGCATGGCGTAGGTCAGCGCGTAACGGGACGGTGGCACGGGGTCGGCCGCACTTGGCTGGTGCCCGAGTTGCACCAGCCGGCGCCTGAAGTCGCGCGCGAGCAGCACTCTCGCCTGGGCATTGGTGGCTGCCGGGCGCAGCGCCGCAGCACCCGCGGTATCGCCCGACTCCAGGCGCCCCCGGCGTAGCCAGTCGACCGCCTCGCGCGGTTCGTCCATCGCAATGAAGAGCTGCGCGAAGTCCAGGTTGATGCGGGGCCACACCGCGGGATAGTCTCGCACCAGCGCCTGGAAGGTGCGCCGGGACTCGTCGTACCGGCGGGCGAAGTAGAGCTGCTCCGCCACCAGTCGCCCGAAATAGAGACTGAGCGGGTCGAGACGCCGCGCCTCGCGTGCCAGTGCCACGGCGCTGTCCATCTGGCCGTAGAAGCGATACCAGATCGACAGCATGCCCGGCACGTCAGGGTCGAGCGGATCGAGGCTCCGCGCCCGCGCCAGCTGCTGGCCGGCGAGCGGCAGGTCGAGCCGACCGAACATTCCCTCCGAGGCAAGCGCCACCCATGCACCCGCGGCGGTGCTGTCGAGCGCGATCGCGCGGCGCGCCAGCTCGTCCACCCGAGGCCAGGCCTCGTCGGCATCGGTCAGGCTGTTGAGGGCGAGATAGATCCACGCATGCGCCAATCCATAAAGCCCAGGCACATAGAGTGGTTCGCGATCAACCAGCGCCGAGAGCGTGTCGCGCGACTCCGCGAACCGAAACCGGAAGCGCAGTGACAGCCCGCGCAGGTAGGAACTGTATGCACTGGTGTCCGCCCGGTAGCGCGCCGGCAGCCTGAGGACGGCGCGCTGCCCTTCCGCCGCGGGATCGAAGACCGGAGCGCGGCTCTGGGCGAAATACACCCCGCCACAGACGGCCATCACTCCCGCGAGCCCCAGCGTGAGCGCCTTGCGACCGAGACGGCGACGCAAGGGTGAGATGGGCGGTACGGGCGACGGTGCGGCTGATACCGCTGGTGCTGCCGCTGCAGCAGAAGTTCCGGATGCGCGAAACATCCGCTCCGCCGGCGGCGATTGCCGAATCTCATTCGCCAGCGCCTGCAGCTCGGCTGACGGCCCGGTCTCCAGCTCGCGCGCAAGCCAGTCGGCCAGCTCCTGGTATACCTGCAGCGCACCGGTCCTGTCGCCGCCGAGCGCAAGCTGCCGCATCAGGCGCCTGGCGCCCGCTTCGTTGCCGGGATCGAGCCGCATCGCCTGACGCATGGCGCCAAGCGCTTCCTCGCCGTCGGCCAGTGCATCGGCATGCTTCCACGCCGCCGTGCGCATGGCCTGCCTCAGGAACGTCCGCTGCTCCTCCAGCCATTGCTCAAAATCCGGTGCTCCCGCGACGAAAAATCCGGGCGCGAGGTCACCCGCCCAGAGAGCCATCGCATCGCTCACCCGTCCAGCCGCCAGGTGAGCACGAACATCCAGCACGTCGCACTGCAAGGCGTCAAAGTCGAGGCCAACCCAGGCCTCACCCCGAGCGACGATGGCATTGTCACCCAGGGCATGACGGAGGGCGTGCAAGGCGTTACGGAGGGAATGGCGGGCGGATGCGTCGTCGGCCTCGGGCCAGAACAGCGCCAGCAGCCGGTCGCGCGAATGCAGACCGGCCGGCTCGGCCAATGCCAGGTAGAGCAGCAGGGCGACTCGCTTCGGCTGGGTCAGGCCGTTCCGGGCCTGGCCCAGATGGCCTGGCCGGATCTCGAGGGCGCCCAGCAACCTCAGCTCAGTCATGCGATCACGCGCGGGGACAGAAGGGTGACGTATTGGGGACGCCCAGAACATACCGTCCGCACACCCGTTGCACAGTACCACCCTTCTGGAGGCACCGTTCTCATGCGCACCACCCACGCCCGAGCCCTGGCATTAGCCCTGGGCGCCACCCTGCTGGCGGCCTGTGCCGCAGACTCCCCGTCGGCGCCCAGCAGCGAACGCGCCGTCCTCGCCCTCAGTCCCGCCCCGGGAAAGATCCGGGTCTGTCATCGCGTTGCCGGAAACAGGGCCATTCTCGAGGTCGGTGCCAATGGCGTGGCCGACCACCTGGGCCACGGCGATTACATCGCCACGCTGCTGGTAAGCCACGATCCCGCCCAGCCCACAGACGGAGCGCACTTCGCGTCCATCACCAGCGCGCTGTCGGCCGCGCGCGCCAGTCGCGCTGCAGCCGGGGAGGCGTTGGCCGCCGACTGCCGCATCACGATCATCGTCTCATCCGGCACCTATCAGGGCACCGTGGGCTCGGGCACGGGCGAGCTTGAACACTTCCCGATGATCGTGGACGTACCCGACATCACCCTGCACGGCGCATTCGTCATGACGCTCGATGCCGATGGCCGCGCGACTGGTGAGGGGAGTTCTGCAGCTGCGAGCGTACTCGCGCCCGATGCGCCACTGCCGTTCACGGCCGGCGTGTCTACGCCGATACTGGTCGCCACCTCGCATCCCGGTGGATCGGCCGGCAACGGACTGGTGGTCGAGGGATTTGTCTTTCAATCAGGGCATGGCGAGCAGGACGGCCTTGGCGGGCAGGCGATTCTCGGCGTGCGTGCGACAGGGCTCGCGATCCGCGGGAACCGCTTCGAGGGAGGCTTCACCGAAAAGGCGGATCTCCGCGCGATCAGCGCCGACGTCACGAACAATTACTTCGTGGGCCCCGCTGCGACCTGTGACTTGTGCCTGGCTGGTCCCGGCACATTCACGGCCGGCGGGAATCGCATACTGGCAGGCGGCATCCCAGGCATCGCCGTCTCGCCCATCGTGCAGCTTCCGATACCCGGAGACATCGATCCCTATGCATTGCCTGGCAGCGCGGAGACCTGGGCCACGATCCGCAACAATGACGTACGCGATCACCAGCGCGTGCCGGTGGGTGTCGGTATCCGGATGGATGCGATCGGTGTTGGCGCACCCAACGTACACGGAACGATTCACGCCGTAGTGCAGGACAACACCGTGGCAGGCAACCGGTTTGGCATCATCGTGCACGCCGCCTTCCCGGTGGCCGGCACCGATCTCCGTGGCGACGTGGACATGACGCTGGGG
>DASSHL010000469.1:0-2043 GCA_035692845.1 Gemmatimonadales bacterium | reverse complement strand
CCACCTCGTCCAGCACATCAGGGAGGCGGCTCCTCGGCACCACCGCATCCTGCACGGCCAGGTCCGGTGCGACCCGGCCCATGGCACCAAAGGCCTTCTTCCGGCCCTGCCAGAGCCGTGCCCGGTCGGCCGCATCCGCTGCGGAGCGGACGCTGCGAGCACCGTGCATGCGCAGCAGCGGCTCGACCGTGCGGGCATCTGCCTCGACCGCCTCGTCCATGCCATCCAGCTCCACGATCAATACCGCAGCCGCGTCGGTAGGATACCCCGCGGCGTAGATCGAAGCCTCGACTGCCTGGATGCACACCTGGTCCATCATCTCGAGCGCGGCGGGCACAATGCCGGTCGCGATGATGGCGGACACCGCCTCGCTCGCGGCGCGCACCGAGGCAAAGTCGGCGAGGAAAGTGCGAATCGCCGTGGGAGCAGGAACCAGCCGGAGCGTGATCTCGCTCGCAATCCCGAACATTCCCTCGCTGCCGACGAAAAGACCCATCAGGTCGGGGCCCCATGCGTCACCGCTCCGCGATCCCAGCCGCACAGCTGAACCATCGGGGAGGATCACTTCAGCGGCGAGTACGTGGTTGGTGGTGACACCGTACTTGAGGCAGTGCGGGCCGCCGGCATTCTCCGCCACATTGCCGCCGAGGGTGCATGCCGTCTGGCTCGACGGATCGGGAGCGAAGATCAGGCCGTGGCGCATCGTCGCGTCGGTCAGCCGCGCGTTGACCACACCAGGCTCCACCACGGCGCGCCGCCCCACCGGGTCGATCGCCAGAATGTGGTTGAGCCGGGTGAGACCGATGATCGCTGCATCGCCCGCAGCCACGGCACCACCTGAGAGGCCGGTGCCCGCACCGCGCGCCACGAACGGCGTCCCGCGCTGGTGCAGGAGCTTGAGCACCGCCACCAGCTCCGCGCGGGTGCCGGGAAGCACCACCGCGCCCGGCGATGAAGTGTGCGTCGGCAGTCCGTCCTGCGCGTACGTCGCCAGCTCGGCGCTGCGATGCCGCACCCAGCGGCCGCCAACGATCGATCGCAGGTCATCGAGCAGGGCGTCAGGAAGCGTCAGTCTTCCTCCGGATGCCCGAAGAGCAGTTGCACGAAGCCGCGATCTTCCGGGCGCGTCACGATGTAGACGTGGTCACCCGGCATGATGGTGGTCGAACCACGCGGCGGAATGAGGTCGAGACCGCGGATGAGCAGGGTGACGGCACTGCCCTCGGGGAGCGAAAGCTCGGCGAGCTGCACGCCGGCCACCGCCAGGCCATCGTCCACATAGAAGCTCAGGAGATCACCGGTCAGTTGCTGGCGCGACTCGATGTTGAGCACCGCGGGCGGCGCCGGCGGCTCGGGAGCCTCCAGCTTGAGCCGGCGCGTGGCCCATGCCACCGTGGAACCGGGCAGAATCGTGCTGACGACCACGATGAAAAATACCACGAGAAAGATGCGCTCGGAGCCGGGCGCCCCAGCCAGCAGCGGGAAGGTGGCAAGCACGATCGGCACCGCACCGCGCAGGCCAATCCACGAGATGTAGGCCGTCTCCCTGACGGGGTACCGGAAGGGCAGGAGGCAGAGCCAGACCGCAATGGGCCGGGCCACGAAGGCCAGCACCAGGGCCAGCCCGAGGCCCATCCACCAGACTTGCATCAGGCCATCGGTGTTCACCAGCAGGCCCAGCACCAGGAACATGGTGATCTGGCTCAGCCACGCGAGCGCGTCATGCACCCGGAAGAGCCCGGTGCGGAGCGGCAGCGGGCCATTGCCCAGCACCACGCCCGCCACGTATACCGAGAGAAATCCGCTGCCATGCGCCAGCGTAGCCAGGCCAAAGGCGAGGAAGGCGAGCGCGACAGTAAAGGCGACATAGAGCCCGCTCGCGACCCGAAGCTGGGCCAGCACCCGGCGGCCGCCGATGCCGATCAGCACGCCGGACACGAGCCCGACCGCGATCTGCAGGAGGATGTCGAGTGGCGCGAGCCAGGGATCGAGCGAGCCGGTGGCGAGCAGGTTCTGCGTGAAGGCGAGCGTCAGCATGAACGC
>DASSHL010000468.1:0-2677 GCA_035692845.1 Gemmatimonadales bacterium | reverse complement strand
TCGCCACGCTGTTCGGAGCCCGCAGTCGCTCCACCGCTGGAATGGAGACGAGCGACGTTGCGAAGCCCACCGCTCCCGTGCGGTCCGATGAGGATGAGCCGGCCAGGCTTCCCACGCTCATGACCGCTACGGGGATGGCCTCCTCGGAACGTGGAGAGCTCATCACGAGAGCCGACGCCGATTCGCTGCTTGCCGACGTCATCCAGATTGCCGAAGGCCAGATGGGCACGCCGTACCAGTATGGTGGCACCGGCAGTGGCGACGATGGCTTTGACTGTTCAGGGCTCATCCAGTACGCGTACGCCCAAACCGGCATTTCCCTGCCGCGGCAGAGTCAGGATCAGGCACGGAGCGGGATGGCCGTGCCGCGCTCTGCCGAGGACCTGCATCCCGGTGACATCCTCACCTTCGCCCAGTCCGGCCGCCGCATCACCCATGTTGGACTCTATATCGGCGATGGCCGGTTCATCCACTCCGCGTCAAAGGGCGTCCAGGTCTCTACCCTGGGCACCAGCGATCCCAACGGACGCTGGTGGTACAAGCGCTGGGTGGGGGTGCGCCGGGTGGTCGCCACTCCCTAGCTCGGAGCCATCCCGTCCAGCCGCCGCAGGTCCGCGGCGAGTGCGGGATCGCCGCGGTTGAGTGCGGGCCACGCTGCCAGATTGTCGGGAACAAACGCAATACCCATCTCTCCCATGGCGCCATCCGGGATCAGTTCCCCGGTCGGGTTGTCGTAGACCGACACCAGCCGATAGCGCACGCCCGCCTTCAACCGGCGGCCCGAGCCCCCCACCCCGAACAGTGCCTGGGGCAATCCTAGCACATGGCCCTGGGCATCGCGCGCAGGGATGAGCCGTACCAGCACCCGCCCCGTCCCCACTTCTTCCAGCCTGAGCTCCGTCGCATAGTCGTGCAGATGCCCGCCTGCTGCGAGCATCCGTCCGGGCAGCGGGAGGGTAAACTCGAGCGAGCGCTCGCTATGGCCGGCCGCCAGGTCATAGGCCGGTGTTGCGCCGATGTGGCCACTCACGTCAAGTGCCAGCGGAATCAGCGAGACAGGCCGCGGCACAGTGTTTCCGGGTGTCCAGCGGAGGCGCACGATTACCGCGGTTCCCGGACTGACTGCCAAGGCGGAGTAGGCCACGACCAGTCCCATCGATGTGCCCCGGCTGAGCGGCACGCCAACAGTCGCTGGTAGCATCACGGGTGCCGTCTCGGCGCCAGCCGCCCAGACGCGCTCCACGCCTGCGTGTACGAGCTGCGGGCGGTCGAAGTTGATCAGTGTCAGGTGATGGACCAGGCTTTGCGACAGCCGTGAGCCGTCGGCCGCCTTGCACTCGACATTGGCGCCGCGGATCCAGCCGTCCACTGGCCAGGTAAAGCGATTGAGGGTCTCGCTGTGCTCCGCGTGGGCACCGTTGTGGGTCGCCGGCATCTCCATTCCCATCTCTCCGCTTTGCTCAGGGGCGACATACGAGAGCACGATTTCGCGATGCGCACTGTCCACCGTAACGGTGAACGCAGGGTGCGGACCGGGCGGCCGCAAGGCCAGGACAGGTTGCAGCAGCAGGGCAGTGAGCAGCGTCAGCATTGAGGCCTCGCGCGTTCGGGATGACCGACGGTGCGCAGGTGCGCTCAAGCAATGGTCAAGGCTGCGTCGTCACGAACCAGTCAGCGCCTGAAGGTGCGCGAGGTCATCCGCGATCGCCTCGTCGCCTGGCACCAGCGCCGGCCAGGCGGCCACATCATCCGGCATGAAGGCCATCCCGATCTCGCCCATCGCGCCATCAGGAATCGCAGGTCCGCGATTGTCGTACACTGCCACGAGGCGATAGCGACGTCCCGCCACCATGCGCTTCCCGTCGCCATGTACACCGAACAGGGCGTGCGGCATTCCGAGCACTCGCCCAGCTGAGTCCCGGCGGGCAGTGAGGCGGATGACCTCGGTCTGGAGCTCCACGTCCACAATCCGCAGCTCGATGCCGAAATCGTGCAGGTGCCCACCCACCCCGAGAATGTGGCCATCGAGCGGCCAGTCAAATTCGAACGAGCGTTCACTGCGGCCAGGTTCCAGGTCGTAGCTCGCGCTGCGGCCGACCTGATGGTTGACATCGACGAGAACGGGGAACACGTCGCGCGGACGCGGGTTCATGTTGCTCGGCATCCATCGGGCTCGCACGGTGACTGTGCTGCCCTCGGGGAGATTCATCGGATCGTAGGCGATGGCCAGTCCGAGCGCAGTGCCGGCTGCGAGCGGAACGCCAACGCCTGCCGGCAGCATGACTGGATCGCTCTCCGCTCCGGCAGCCCAGAGCCGCTCCAGGCCCGCGTGAATCAGCTGCGGGCGCGACAAGTCCAGGAGATTGATGTGATGCAGCAATCGCTGGGGAACCGGATGGCCTGCGGCATCTGCAAGTTCGACGCGTGCGCCCCGGAGCCAGCCATGCACGGGCCAGGTGAACGGCACGAAACGCTGTACGTGGCCGCCCGCATGGGAGGTTGGCGACACGGCCCCGCTCGCGTGATGTGAGTGGTGGAGCGGGTCCCCGGCCGGAGGAGGCGCCGGCACTCGATAGGTCAGCAGGACATCATGATGTGCAGAGTCAATCCGGACCGTCAGCGGTGAGGCGAGCATGCCACCTGAGGGCGATTGCTGCGGAACGAGGATCAGGCTGAG
>DASSHL010000467.1:0-5333 GCA_035692845.1 Gemmatimonadales bacterium | reverse complement strand
TGTCGGCGGCAAGGTAGACCGTGGCCATCCCTCCACGACCGATTTCCCGCTCGATCGTGTAGCGCTCCGCGAGTTTCGCATCCAGCAGAATGCCGTGCGTGTCCATCCGGCCACCAGGGGAGGCGGTGCCTGAGGATACAGCTATGCAAAGCCGATGGTAAGACGCGGAGCCCTACGCGCGGAGCGCTGCGCGCATCTCCGCCGCGCTCTGCCAGCGCTCCTCGGGCCGGCGGGCCAGCGCCCGCTGCAGCACCCGCCGGGTATTGGGTGACACATCGCCGCGCAGCCGCGAGAGGTCAGCCGGCTCGCCCACCACGTGCCGCTGCATGACGAGCGCGTCACTCATGCCGCTGTACGGCGCCTCCCCGGCCAGGCATTCGAACAGCACACAGCCGAAGGAATAGATGTCGCTTCGGTGATCGAGGTCGGGCTCGGCCGTCACCTGTTCCGGGCTCATGTAGCCGGCCGTGCCGACGGTCATCCCCGCCATGGTCAGGCGGTTTGCACCGGTGGCGGCCACCGCGCGTGCAATGCCGAAGTCCAGCAGCACGCCGCCCCGGGGCGAGATCATGATGTTGTCGGGCTTCACGTCGCGATGCACCAGGCCAAGCGCGTGGGCATAGTCGAGCGCGCCGAGAAGGTCATCTGCCAGCGCCAGCGCCTGGGCCTGCGCCATGGCGCCGCTGGCTGCGAGCGCTTCGCGCAGGGTGGGACCTTCGATGAATTCCATGACGTAATACACCAGCCAGTCGGCGCTGCCTGAGTCCAGCAGCCGGGCGATATGGGGATGATTCAGGTCGCGCGCCAGCTGGATCTCGCGCAGGAAGCGGTCGGCCACGGCACTCACCAGCAGCTCGGGATGCAGCACCTTGAGCGCCACGGTCTGCCCGCTGGCATCATGCGCCCTGAACACGCGCGCTGCCGCGCCCTTGCCGACGACAGCCTCGACGACATAGCGGCCCTTGAGGGCCTCGTTGACGACGGCTACCAGGTCACGTGCCATGAATTCCCCGAACGCCGGGACACCGGCGATGATGGCTCACAGGAAGAGATCGGTTCGCACCAGGCCGCGGATCCGCCACCAGAGCGCCCCGGCCAGGGTAGAACGCCGCAGTGTCACCCGCGCACGGCCGGCGCTCCCAGCGCGCCACGAGGTGGTGTTGTCGATCCGGATTCGCGCCTCGCCGCCCGTGCCGGTCATGGCAGACGCCACGCTCGTCACGATGCCACGCGCCATCCGTCCATCATCGAGCAGCAGCCGCACGGGCGCGCCGGGCTGCACCAGCGTGGTGCCCGCGCCGTCGAGCCTGAGGCGGCCCTCGTTGGGCCCGGCGTCGGCAAGCTGCACCAGCACTTCGCCGGCCAGGACGGAACGTCCCAGCATTTCTTCCACCCTTGGCGTGAGGACCACGCCATCGGTGGGCGCGCGCAGGGTCAGCGCGCGCACCCGCGACGTGATGCCGACTGCCCGCTCATCGGCCGCCGACTGTGACTCATCCAGCTGCGCCGCGAGCGCGGCGTCTCCGCCGGCACGCGCGGCGCGCACCAGCCGCGCGAGCGAATCGCGCGCGCGAGCCGCATCCAGTCCGCCCCACTCCAGCCCGAAATTCCTGACCTGAAGCAGTGGCGTGCCGGTCGCGACCTGCATTCCTTCGCGCGCCGCCACCCGGACGATGACCCCGCTGTCGGGGGCGACGAGGCGTGTCACCCGAACAGGCGCCACCACGAACGGCCCCGACAGCGTGACCGGCCAGGGCGTCGCCAGCAGCAGCAGTGCGAGCAAGGCTGCGCCGATGCCGAGACGGCGGAAGACCGGCGAGCCTCGCCAGCGCACGCGAGCTTCCTGAGCGGCGCCACGAATCGTGCGGGCCCATTGGCGGAGGCGAGGCCAGAGCATCAGCAGGATCACGCCAAGCACAATAATCCCGCCCGCAATGCCGAAGGTTCCCGCGGCCCAGCCGTAGACGATGGAGGCCACCAGGACCAGCATCACCGTGATGTACGCTGCCGCCAGCACCCCATAGATGAGGAACACCCGTCGTTCGCGCTCGTCGCTGGGTGGCATCCTGGCGTCCAGCCGCAGCAACCGCGTCTTGAACAGCCAGCTGAGATGCGCGAGGGCCCGCTGGCGCAGGTTGGGAATCTCCAGCCAGTCGCTCAGCGCGTAGTAACCGTCCAGTGGCATCAGGGGATTGGCATTGGCAATCACGGTGGTGAGGCCACCAATGAGCACGGCTGCGAGGGCCACCTGCGAGAGCAACGTCCCAGGGGTCAGCAGCCACCAGAAGATGGCGCCCAGTGCGGCCAGCACCAGCTGGATCCAGCTGCCCGCGGCCGTGACCCAGAGCCGCGCACTCCGCTCGGGGAAGGTCCACGCGTCATTCACGTTGCAGTAGAACGCCGGCTGAAAGTAGATGAGCATCGCACCCATCTCGTGGACGTGCCCGCCAAAGTGCTTGCACGTGACCCCGTGCCCGATCTCGTGCACCGCTATGAGCCCGAGCCCGGTGCCCCAGAAGACGAGGACCTTGCCCAGGGTGTAGTCGGCCGGATGGTAGAGCGACGCCAGCTCACCGCGGAAGTCACCCCACTTGAGCCCGATGACCAGGAGATAGGTCGCGAAGAGCAGCGCCGACAGGACGAAGAAGCCGGGCGTGAAGAAGAAGCGGAGCCGGGGCATCCAGCGCTCGAACGCGCCATCCGGATCGCCGAGGGACCATCGCATCCGGGTGAGTTCGCCCTTGAACAGCGACGGCTTCCGCCGCTGCCGCCGCTCGGCGCGCAGCCGCTCAAGTTGCAGCACCGAGCGCTCACCCAGCGAGCGCATCAGCAGGCCCATGCGCGAGAGTGATTGCACGAACGAGCCGAGCGCGGCTTCGCTCACCGGCAACCCCTCCTCGGTGAGCGCAGAGGCCACCTCGGCCAGCGTGCGCTCGCCGTCGAGCGACTGCATCACCATGATTTCAAGCGGCTTGAAGCGAAAATACTTGTGGGAGAGCGGATCCTTGAGGATCCAGGTCTGCTCGCCGCGATAGGTCTGCTCCACCAGCACCAGGTCATCCCGCAGGCAGGGATGGACCGTCACTGCCGGTTCCTTACCAGCGTCTCGCCAGCCGCAAGGCCGCTCATCACTTCCACGCGGCCATCGCCGAGGTCGGCACCGAGCCGCACCGGACGGGCGGTGGTTCGGCCATGTGACTCCACCAGCGCGATGCCGTCCTCACCCACCACACCACTCGGCACGCTCAGCACCTGGCGTTCGACGCGCCCGAGGTGGACCGTGACCGCAGAACCGGGCCGGAAGCCGGCGGCAGGCGCGAGCTGGAGCACCACGGGAATCGTTCCACTGGCGGCATCCACCACGGGCGCCAGCCGGACGACGCGAGCACTCGCGTGCGCGCCTCCGAGTCCCTCGACATCGGCTACCGAACCAACCTTGAGACCCACCGAGGCCGATTCCGGCAGTTGCACCCTGACAAGGAGCGGAGCCAGTGCGGTCACGCGGAAGAGTGAGTCGCCCGGTTCTGCGAGGCGCCCCTGTCGCGCGAGGCGAACAGTGACGATGCCCGCGAAGGGCGCGACGACGCGGGTGAGCGCCAGGTCGCGCTCCGCCTGCCGCAGCCCCAGCTGGTCTTCCCTGAGCTTCGCCTCGACCGCTTCCGAATCGGCGGCGGTGGCGCCACCCACCGGCGCCAGCTGTCGCACCCGCTCCGCGAGGCGGGTGCTGGTGGCCACGGCCTCCTTCGCACGCGCCAGCGCAATCTGCTGGTCGGTATCCTCGAGGCGCGCCAGCAGCTGGCCCGCGCCAACGCGCGCGCCGAGGTCTGCGGAGATGGATTCGGTGATGCCGCGCTCGCGGGCGATCACGACCGCGTCATGCTCCACATAGAGCTGGGCCGGCAGGGCCACCGGTGTCGCCACGATTCCGCTCTGGACCACGGCGAGCCGGAGCGAGTCCGCACCAGCCTTCGCCACCTGCGGCGGCGGCAGCGCTTCAGCGCCGCATCCTGACAGCAGGGCGAGCGAGGCGAGCAAGGCATTCGGTCCACGGCGCTTCATGGCAGCACCCTCCACCAGAGCATGCGCAGCCAGCGAATCGGCGCGCGGAACAGGCGACCCAGCACGGAAGCGCGATCGGTGAGCACGCGCGCGTGCGCAGCCATGCCCGGCTTGAGCAAACCTTCAGGATCGGGAATGGCGGCACGCACCGGGAAATAGACACGGGTGCTGTCGCCGGACGGCAGCTGTGCAATGGAGGTCACTCGGCCACTGAACGTGCGCTGTGGCAAGGCATCAACGCGGAGCCGCACCTCCTGGCCGGGCCGCACGCGTGGCAGGTCCCGCTCTGCCACGCCGAATTCGAGCTCCAGCGTGTCGGTGCGACCCAGGGTCACCACGAGATCGCCGGCATCCAGCCAGAGCCCGGTCCGTTCCTCCGGACGCGCAGTGAGCACCGTGCCTTCCACCGGCGCTCGCACCTCGAGCGCCTGGACTTCGCCAGCGAACAATCGCGCCTGCTCCTCCAGTGACGTGGCCCGTGACTGCTGCATCTGCTGTTCCGCCGCATCGCCCGCCGCGGCCGCGCGCGCGGCCGCACGCTGCGCCACGCCAAGCTCCGCCTCTGCAGTTGCCAGCTGGGCGCGGAGATCCGGCGCGCGAAGCTGGGCAATGACCGCACCGCGAGGCACCGATTCCCCTTCACGGACCAGCATGCGCTCGACAACGCCAGGCACCAGGGCACGAATATCGGTGCGATGCTCGGGACGGAAGCGCGGGCTGTCGCCCGAGACGCGGAGCGGCCAGCGTACCAGGGTGACCAGCGCCAGCACCACGACGGCACTCGCGAGGTACAGGCGCCGACGGCTCTGCGGCATTTCCAGGAAGGCGCGGCGCCGCGCGGCCAAGGTGCCGAGCGTCGCGGCGAGCGGGACCTGGTGATAGAGCTGCGCGTTCCGCAGGGCGACGGCGGTCTGGTTCGCAAGGATGGTTGCCAGTTCCACCTGCGGGACGCTGGCAAGCTCCGGGCGCTCGGCCTCGAAGGCCAGGACACCCAGCAGTCCTTCCTCATCCTTGAGCGGGATGTACAGGCCGCTCCGCACGTCGGCCGCGGCGAGGTCGTCCCCGAAGATCCCGACGAACATGCGCTCGGCGTCGGAGCCGGGCGCCTCGCGGTCGGTCAGGTAGAACAGCTCGCCACCGCGCACCGCTGCCCACTCCGCGCGCGCGGCGAGGTCGCTGATGCGCGTGTCGGTGGCATCCACCGTCTCGGCGCCGGCGATGGCGCGGATCTCACAGCGGCCCCGGTCCAGCAGGCCGACCGCGCCGCGATCGAA
>DASSHL010000466.1:0-2411 GCA_035692845.1 Gemmatimonadales bacterium | reverse complement strand
ACTGGCCGGCCACGCATCTTCGCCTTTCGCCACGGGGAACGCCGTGACGTCCACCACTGCACCGTCGCGTGCCAGTTCCGTCGCTTCGTCGAGCAATGCCCGTCTCCGGTTCACGTGCGTCGGATTGAAGACCCTGGCCGGCAGCTCACTGCCGGCGATGGCCTCGCGAATGAGGGACAGTCCCCGTGATCCGTCCCCGACATGGAGATGCAGTATGCCCGCCTTCCCGCCCAAGAGTCCACCCACATGGGCTTCCGCCGCTGTGGCGAGCAGCACATCGAGGGTCGGCTGGCTCGACCGATGATCGCTGATGGCCACCTCGCCCACGCCGAGTACCGGCTCCAGCAGTACCAGGTCGGAACGCACGCCACCGGTCACAGTCCTCGGCGGCAAGTGGTAGCCGCCGGTGAGGCACCAGGCAGAAATCCCGAGGCGCCGGAGCGCCAGGGTGGTGACCAGCAGCTCCTCCGGGGACCGGATGTTGTCGTCGGTGCCCAGGAGGCCAATGACGGAGGTGATCCCGGCTTGGGTGAAAGCACTGAGCGCCGGACTCCGGACACGGGACTCCGGACCAGCCTCGCCGCCGCCGCCGGTGATGTGTACGTGGCCATCCACCAGTCCGGGAATGACACGGCGGCCTTCGAGGTCGGTCCGGTTCACCGGCACGCCCTTGAGGTCAGGAATTTCGCTCCCGATCCAGGCGATGCGCTCGGCGGCTACGAGCAGGTGGCGGTGTCCCAGCCGCTTGGGTGCGTAGAGGTCGGCGTTGAGCACGAGCTCGAGCATCATGGCGTTTCCTGCGCAGGCAGGTGGCGCATGTGGCGGACCAGATCGCGGGTCGTTTCGAAAATCGTGACATCAGCACGTGCGAGTGCGCTGTCTCGCGGCTCCAGCTTCAGGTCGAGGTGCGGCCAGCGCGGGTTCGAGAGCTGCAGCGCCGCGGGTGGAGCACCGACCTCGATCCGGAAGCGTTCGAGTTCTGCGATATCGTGGGTTGATGACACCACGTGCGACCAGCCCGGTGCCAGCAGGTTGACGCGATCCATGAGGATCATCGGCCGTCCGCGGCAAAGGAGCGGATCCGCTCGATCACGCTGGCGTCATCAAGCGCGCCGCTGTGCCCCAGGCCCGAGGTGGCCAGCAGTTCGGCGCCAGGCCAGGCCGCCACGATCCGTTCCGCGTGACTGAAGCCGACGTCGGTGTCCTGCCGGTCGTGGATCACCAGCGCCGGCACCGTGCTGGTCTCCACCAGCGCCGGCAGGTCGAGGTCGCTCCAGGTGAAGCCGAGGCGTCGCGACAGGTTGTCGGTCATGATATCGCGCGCCTCGTCGGGCAGCCCCACCGTCCGGGCAAACCGCTCGGCGTATTCCCGCTGTTCCGATGGTGCACTCAGCAGGACGACGCGCTCGGCGGCCATGCCCCGGTGCATGGCGATCACCGCCGCCGATCCGCCAAGCGAGTGACCCACGAACAGGGCCGGCGTGCGTCCGATCCGCGCAACCACCGCCTCGAGCGCACGCACGAACTGCGGCAGCGAGGCGAGCTGGCCACCGGACTCACCGTGCGCCGGCTGGTCATAGGCCAGCACCTGGAATCCGTCCTCGAGCAGCGCCGGGATGAGTGGATGCCAGCGCGCTGCCCGGCTGCCCCAGCCATGGAGCAGGATGGCCAGCGGACCGGCTGATCCCCATTGCCAGGCCGCGAGCCGGTCGGCGTCGGTGCGGATCTCCACCCGGCTGCCAGTCTCGAGGAAGCGGGCTTCCGCCTCCCGCAGCTCGCGCGACGGCGGGCGGCAGAACAGCCGCTCGGCGTATTCCGCTGCGAGGGTCGGCGCCATGGGGGCGAGTGCGCGGAAGCCGGCGCGCAGCACGCGAAGCCGGGCGGAAGCATTTCCCATCACGAAAAGATAGCGGGCCTCGCGGAGGGGGCGGTTTCGCGATAGACTTGGGCGGCTTCCTTTCAGATGGTCGAGGCAGTCGAGGGGTCAAGGCAGTCGAGCTCTCGAGCTCTCGACCTCTCTACCTCTCGACTGCCTCGACCTCTACTAACGAGTAATGACTTCCTTCGCGTCCCGCGTCCCGCGTCTCGTGTCTGCGCTCCTGGCTATCGCGCTGAGCGGAGCTCCGGTCCTCAGCGCGCAGAATCTCTCACCCGGTTCCGCGTCGGTCTTCCGGCAGTTCGGCAATCGTGTCGTCAAGATCGAAATCTCCGAAAACGGGTCCGCCGCCAAGGCGTCGCTGGGCTCCGGCTTCTATGTCTCCGCTGAGGGGGACGTGATCACCAACTATCACGTCATGTCGCAGGTGGTGCACGATCCCGATCGCTACGACGCACGGATCATCACCGCCGCCGGCGACACGCTGGGCGTGACGCTCCTTGCCATTGACGTGGTGCACGATCTCGCCCTGGTG
>DASSHL010000465.1:0-3524 GCA_035692845.1 Gemmatimonadales bacterium | reverse complement strand
CTACCTCACGGATTTCCTGTGGGAGAACCTCAACCTCCGGGGCCCGCAGGCGGTGGATCGCTTCGGGCGCGTGCTCTATGGCACGATCGGCGCAAATGGCGTAGCGGCGCCCGCACTCCGCTCCAGCTATGCCGAGGTGATCGAGCTGCGCAACACATCGAGGAATTATTCCTACCAGCTGGCAGGGCGGGTTGAGCGGTGGCTCCCGGGCGGTTTCGGTGCCAGCGTGTCGTATACCTACTCACGGACTCGCGATGTGCAGTCGCCGAGCCGGGTCAATACATCAGGGATCGCGATGTGGGCCGACGCGCGCGCCGTCTCCGGTCGGCATGACGATTCAACGCTTGGAATCTCGCTCAACGACCTGCCGCATCGCATCGTCGCGGCACTCACCTGGGCGGCGCCGTGGAAGCGGTGGAGGACGCAGATCGCATTCTACTACGTGGGCGAGTCGGGAAGTCCCTTCACCTACATCGCGACCGGTGCTGCCCGTCGCGGCGACCTCAATGCTGACGGCTCCAACGCCAACGATCCGATCTACGTCCCCCAGAGCGCGTTCGACTCCAGCGAGATCCGGTTCGAACCCTACACCCGCGAAGCGTCCGGCACGCTGGATACCGTCACCGTGGCCCAGCAGGCCACCGCCTTTGACCGCTTCGTCGAGGAGACTCCATGCCTGCGCCACCAGCGCGGGCGCATCCTGGCGCGCAACAGCTGCCGGGAGCCATGGACCCACACGACCATCGCCTCGGTCAGGCAGGGCATCCCGGTCGGTCGCCAGGAGCTGGAGCTGGAAGTGGATGCCTTCAACCTGCTCAACCTGCTGAGCGATGGGTGGGGTCGCTACCGGCTGGCGCGGCCGCGTGTGCTGGAGCATGTCGGCCAGCAGGCAGGTGCCGATGGAGGATCACAGCCCATCTTCCACTTCGATCCCGCGTTTGCCAAGTGGGAGACGCTGCCTGCCGAATCGGCGTTCCAGCTGCAGGTGGCCGCGCGCTACCGTTTCTGACTTCGCGATCACTCAGGAAGCCATGGACGCCCACGGCAAGCTATCGAAGCGCGGATCCCGCTGCAGGTCCTGGAAAAGCGGGTCCATGATGTACACCCGCATTGATCCTTCCCGTGATGCCTTCTCGAGCCACGTGAACGCGCGGTCATAGTCGCCGAGACCGGCGTAGAGGAGCGCGATACCAAATGCGCCATGGCTCTGCGACCGTCCTGCCAGGAGATCCGAAAGTATCGTCCGCGCCTCTGCATCCCGGCCACTACGGGCAAGCACGTACCCCTCGAGACCGAGGGCAGCCCTGGCTCCCGTCGATCGGGCCCAGCGCAGCTCGGCAATGGCCTCCGGCCACATCTGCTTGGTAGCGTAACAGATGCCCCGGATCACGCCTGCAACCGCCGCGGGAGGATTGAGATCCTTGAGCGGCCGAAGCAGGGTGAGTGCCTCATCACAGCGTCCGTTGGTGCTGAGTGCCAGCGCCATCTCGCGAATGGCTGCCACCGAGTAGGGTTCGAGCGCCAGTCCGCGCTGGGCGGCGGCCAATTGCTCGGCCGGACGCCGGCTGATCATGTAAAGCCGTGCTAGCCCTTCGTAGCCACGGTGTGCCGAAGGGTCGATGGCGACTGCCCGCTTGAGCGCCACCTCGGCCGCGGGAAGATCCATGAGGAGGCGTGCCCAGCCGAGGGCGGAGTACGCATCGGCGAGCGTACTGTCCAGGGCAACGGCCTTGAGCGCGGTGGCTTCGGCCCTCCTGGTCCAGACGAGATGGTCACCGGGTGTGCTGCCCGCCTCATTGAGATACAGCCACACCATGGCAGCGTGCGCGGCTGCAAAGCTGGAATCGATGGCGATGGCGCGCCCGAGATAGTCCAGGCCCTCTCGGCGGCCTTCCGCTGTCCGCAGCAATTCATTCTGCTTTCCGCGGAGATACCACTCGTAGGCGGCAACGCTCGCAGTGAGACGTTCCCGCGCGGGCCCCTTCTGACCGGCAAGCGCCAGCTGAACCCCGAGCTCATCCGCCACTGCCCGCGCGATATCATCCTGAATCGCGAAGATGTCGCCCATTTCCCGGTCGTACGTCTCCGACCAGCGAGTCGAGCCATCCTGCGCGTCAACCAGGCGGACCTGCATGCGGAGCTTCGATCCGATCTTCTGGAATGCTCCTTCCAGGATGTGTGATACCTGCAGGCTCTCGGCGATCTGGCGCACCTCGAGCTGCCGGTTCTGCAGCGCGCGCACGGAGGTACTGGAGACGACGCGGAGCGCATGGCCCTGGCTCAGGACGGCAACCAGCTCCTCGGTCATGCCGTCGGCCAGTGCAGCATCGCCAGCCTCGGGGCTCAGGTTGGCGAGCGGCAGGACCGCAAGCGACGGCGCGGATGTCACGCTGGCGGTGCCAGCGCCTTGCTCACGAGCGAGATAGCCACCGCCGAGGACCGTGGCCGACACCAGGAGTGTTGCCAGTCCGACCGTCAGCAGGAACCGGCGGGATTTGCGTCCCGCCATTGCGGCCGGCCGGCCGGACAACTGATCGAGCGTGGCCAATACGGCATCGGCGCTCTCCGGTCGAGCTGAGGGATCCGCGGCAAGGCACTGCAGAATGACCGCGCCGACTTCGGGTGGGCAGTCCGCACGGCCGACGGGCGCGGGTGCGTCAGTGAGACGGGCCCGCACCACGTCGCGCGGCGAGTCGCCCTCGAATGGGAGTCGTCCCTCGAGCATTTCGTACATCACCAGCGCCGAGGCATAGAGGTCCGCGCGATGATCGGTGGCGGAGCTGCCATCGAGCTGCTCGGGCGCCATGTAGGCCGGCGTGCCGATCGTGAGGCCCGCGGCTGTAACATCCGTTTCCCCGGCGGCTTCGATGGCGCGGGCAATGCCGAAGTCGGCTATCAAGGCGTTGCGGCCGCTCAGCAGGACGTTCCCCGGCTTCACGTCGCGATGAACGACGCCATGCGCGTGAGCGTAGGCCAGCGCGTCGAGCAGGTCGCGCCAGATTCGCGCTGCATCCGCAACCGGCAGCGCGCCTTCCCGGCCCAGCCGGGCGCGCAGTGACTCCCCGGCCACGAACGGCATGATGTAGTAGAGCAGGCGACCGCCTGCATCGGCGCCGAGGAGTGGCACGATGTGCGGGTGCTGGAGCTGCGCAGCCAGGTGGATCTCACGGCGGAATCGCTCGCCACTCGTGGTCGCCGCCAGCTCGGGCGGCAGCACCTTGATCACCACCTGCCGCTCGAGCCCCAGCTCCTCGGCCAGGAAGACACGGCTCACTGACCCGCCACCGAGTTCCCGCTCGATGCGATAGCGACCATCGAGGGCGGCCGCCAGCTCCGCAGGGACGTCGGCGAGGCCGCGCGCAACCATGGCTGCCGTGGCCGGGGCGATCACGTCCTCCGACAGCCCGTCGAAGAACTGGTCGGCCGACTCGTGCGCCTCCAGTAGCGAGCTCAGCTCTCGCCGAAGTTCGTCGTCATCACCGCACACCATCTGCAGGAAGGCCGGGCGCTCCGACTTCGGCACG
>DASSHL010000464.1:0-2834 GCA_035692845.1 Gemmatimonadales bacterium | reverse complement strand
GATGCATCGGCACCCGCCGGTCGGTAGTGACGGAGGACACCCCGTCTCGGCATGCTTGCGCGAACGACCAAACGATGCGAGGCTGAGAGATGCGAATGTCGCGGCGGGGCTCGGCAGGTGCCCGCCCTGGAGGCCATCATGAACAGTGCAGTACAGCAATCCGCTCGTCCTGAAGCCCCGCGCAGTAACCCGCCCGAGACTCCAGCTCCACCGGTTTCTACCGACAGTCCGCTTACCCGCAGCCGGGATGCCCTGGCTCACCTGTTCGGGCCGGTCGAGACGCGCACGTTTGCCGTCCGCTTCTGGGACAGCGGCGTGACCGACAGGTCCGCACGGCGATCCCCCGAGTTCACGCTTGTCCTGTCACGACCCTCCTCACTCCGGGCCATGCTCGTGCCGCCATCCCAGCTTCGGCTCGGTGAGGCCTATGTGCGCGGTGAGTTCGAGATCGAGGGAAACCTCGAAGCGGCCACCCGGCTGGGAGAGCAGATGCGCGACCGCCTGAGCTCGGCGAGCTTTGCCTCGCGTGCCATGCGGCTCCTGCTGCGACTCCCGGGCCCCGGCCATCGGTCGCGACTCGAAACACGGGGCAATGGCCGCAGCGGTGAGCGGCACAGCATGGCCCGCGACGCCCGCGCGATCCAGTCGCACTACGACGTGGGGAACGAGTTCTACGCCCTGTGGCTCGATCCGGCGATGGTCTATTCCTGCGGCTATTTCCGGACCGGTGCCGAGTCGCTGGCCGAGGCGCAGCGGGCCAAGCTCGATCATATCTGTCGCAAGCTCCGGCTCCAGCGCGGGGAGCGGCTGCTGGATATCGGCTGCGGGTGGGGCGGGCTCATCATGCACGCTGCCCGTGAGTATGGTGTGCGTGCATTCGGCATCACGCTGAGTCCATCGCAGGCGGCGTGGGCATGCGATCACATCCGCGCCGCGAGACTGGAGGACCACTGCGCCGTCGAAGTGCGCGATTACCGCGCGCTTGACGGGCTCGAACCGTTCGACAAGGTCGTGAGCGTCGGCATGTGCGAGCACGTGGGGCATGCGCGGCTGCCCGGCTATTTCGAGGCTGCGTGGAAGGCTCTCGTGCCCGGTGGACTGTTTCTCAACCACTGCATCGTGAGCGGGCAGGATCCCCTGGGTGGGCGACGGCGGAGCCTGCGAAAATTCCTCTGGCGCGAGGGACGCTTCACTGACCGGCACGTCTTTCCGGATGGGCAACTGCCGGTGCTGGGACCGATGCTGGAAGTGGCGGAAGCGCAGGGCTTCGAGACCCGCGACGTCGAATCGCTGCGGGAGCACTATGCGAAGACGCTTCGTCACTGGGTAGCGCGGCTGGAAGCCGCGAGGGAGGAAGCGATCGGGCTCACCAGTCCGGAGACCTACCGCACCTGGCGGATCTACATGGCCAACTCCGCGCGCCAGTTCGCAGCGGGCCGCCTCGGACTGGCGCAGGCCCTCCTCGCCCGCCCCGACGCGCGCGGCGCGGTAAGGCTGCCGCGGACGAGGGAGGATCTTTATAGGGACTAGGGGTTAGGGACTAGGGGTTAGGGGCCAGGGGTTAGGGGCATCAGCCGGTCCGCCCTAATCCCTGATCCCTAACCCCCAATCACTATCCCCCGCTCGAGCGTCTGCTTCACCGGGCACCGGTCGGCGATCTCGAGCAGTCGTTCGCGCTGGGCGTCGGTCAGTGAGCCGGACAGCTCGAGCCGCCGCTCCACGGTCGTGATGCCGACATCCTTCTCGTCGCACTGCACGCAATCGGCCTCGTGGGAGCGCGCAGTGCGTAACTGCACCTCCACGCCCTCCAGGGGCCAGCCCTTCCGGTCAGCGTACATCCGAAGCGTCATGGCCATGCAACTGCCCAGCGCACCGAGCAGCAGCTCGTACGGCGTGGGACCGCGATCGGTCCCACCGAGCGTGGTCGGCTCATCGGCCACCAGTCCGTGCGACCGCGCCTCGATCTCCGTGCGGAATCCGTTGAGCCCGATGCGGGCCGTCACCCAGCGACCGCCATCTTCATCGTGCACGGCGCTCGTGCCCGCGCTGGAAGGCATGCTCATGAGGCGATCCATGCGCTGGCGGCGTCGATCGCGCTCCGCGGAATGGCGTGTCCGCCCTGCTCCCAGTGCAGCGTGACGCGGGCCCCGGCTTTCCCCAGCGCGTCACTGAGCCGGGTCACCTGCTCGGTTGGCACGATGGGGTCGCTTCGACCGGCGGCAATGAAGACCGCCACACCCTCGAGCAACGGCAGGTGATCGGGTTCGAACGGCATCATCGGGCTGAAGAGGATGGCTCTGCGAAGCAGGTTGGCTTCACGCAGGAGCAGGCTGGCGGCGATGTTCGCGCCGTTGGAGAAGCCGACCGCGATGATGCGATCCCGGTCAAGATGATAGACCTTGCTCGCCGACTCGATGAATTCGGCAAGTTCGGCCGTACGGCGCGCCAGGTCTTCCAGGTCGAACAGGCCCTCAGCCAGGCGACGGAAAAATCGTGCGGCGCCCCGCTCTGATACGTTGCCCCGTACCCCGAGCAGGCCGGCACCGGGCAGGAGTGCCCGGCCGAGCGGCACCAGGTCACTTTCATTGCCGCCGGTGCCGTGCAGCAGCAGCAGCGTGGTGCCGCCGGCGAGCGCCGGCCCGGCTGCCGGCGGCAGGTACTGGTGAGCGTAGCCCAGCGCGTCGCCACTTACGTCCTCGGGGCCGCTCGTCTCCGCAAACACCGATTCGCCTCGTGAGTTCGAGGGAAGATGAATGGGTGGTAGATTGGCCTCGATGGTGGCACGTTCCGGCTCCAGTCCGTCGGGCAGCGTGAGCTGGCTGCCGAGGTGTTCC
>DASSHL010000463.1:0-6609 GCA_035692845.1 Gemmatimonadales bacterium | reverse complement strand
CCGCGACATGGGCTACCGGACCGTCATGGTGAATTCCAATCCGGAAACGGTCTCGACCGATTTCGATATCTCCGACGCCCTCTACTTCGAGCCGCTGACGCTCGAGGACGTCCTCGAGATCGTGGCGCTGGAGCAACCGCTCGGCGTCATCGTGCAGCTGGGCGGGCAGACGCCGCTGCGGCTCGCGCGCGGGCTGGAAGCCGCTGGCGTGAAGATCCTGGGCACGTCACCTGAGGCCATCGACATCGCGGAGGATCGCGGGCGCTTCGAGCGGGTGGCGCGCGAACTGGGCGTTGCCCAGCCGCCCGCTGGCATCGCCTTCTCGGTCGCGGAAGCGCTCGCCGTGGCCGAACGCGTCGGATATCCGGTCCTGGTGCGTCCCTCGTACGTGCTGGGCGGCCGGGCCATGGAGATCGTGTACGATGCCGACACGCTGAGCGACTATTTCCAGCGCGCGGCGCGGGTGGCGCCCGAGCATCCGGTGCTGATCGACCAGTTCCTCGAAGACGCCTTCGAAGCGGATGTGGATGCCATCGCCGATGGCCAGCGGTGCGTCATCGGCGGCGTCATGCAGCACATCGAGGATGCTGGTGTCCACTCCGGTGATTCGGCCTGCGTGCTGCCGCCGTACCTGCTCACTGAAGCCCAGGTGGCGGAGATGCGGGAGCATACCCGCGCGTTTGCGCTCAAGCTGGGCGTCGTGGGCCTCCTCAATGTGCAGTACGCCATCCGGAACGGCGTGGTGTACGTGCTCGAGGTAAACCCGCGTGCGTCACGCACGGTGCCCTTTGTCTCGAAGACCACGGGCGTGTCGCTGGCGAGCCTGGCTGCCGCGGTGGCCACCGGCAAGACGCTCGATGAGCTGGGACTCTCGGACGACGTGGTCCAGCCTTACGTGGCCGTAAAGGAGGCCGTGTTCCCCTTCAGTAAGTTTGCCGGGGTGGACCTGGTGCTGGGACCCGAGATGCGCTCGACCGGCGAGGTGATGGGGATCGCTGATTCCTTCGGCATGGCGTTCGCCAAGGCCCAGGCGAGCGCTGACGGTGCACTGCCACTCGCCGGGAGCGTCTTCATCACGGTGAATGATCACGACAAGGACAATGTGGTGCCCATCGCGCGGCGCTTCCATGGCCTGGGCTTCCGGATTTGCGCCACCGAAGGCACCGCCCGCCACCTTCGCGCGCGCGGGATTCCCGCGGAGCGGGTGCTCAAGGTGCACGAAGGCCGCCCCAACGCCATCGACCTGCTCCTGTCCGGACAGATCCAGTTACTGGTCAACACACCCCTCGGCAAGCTGACCCAGCAGGACGACTACGCCATCCGCCGTGCGGCGCTGCAGCACCGGGTGCCGTATACCACGACGCTCTCGGCGGCGTCCGCCGCGTGCGACGCCATCATCGCGCTCCGGAGCCGGGTGGGCGAGGTGCGCTCCCTGCAGGAGTGGCACGAGATGGCGCGGGAGATGAGCGCGGAGTGGATTTAAGGCGGGAAGACGGGAAGGCGGAAAGACGGGAAGTATGCATTCCTCCTGACCTTCCCGTCTTCCCGCCTTCCCGACTTCCCGACTTACGTGGAGCTTCCATGGCTGACTATACCGCTCACGAATCCAGTTTCATCGATGCTGGCGCCCGGATCGGGGCAGGGACCCGCATCTGGCACTTCTGCCACGTCATGTCCGGCGCGGTGATTGGCGAGGGCTGCTCGCTGGGCCAGAACGTTGTGGTGATGAGCGGCACGCGGATCGGCAACAACGTGAAGATCCAGAACAATGTGTCGATCTACGAGGGCGTGGAGCTGGGGGACGATGTCTTCTGCGGACCGAGCTGTGTGTTCACCAACGTGACCAACCCCCGCAGCCATGTGTCACGGAAGCACGAGTACCGCGCGACCCGGGTCGGGCGCGGTGCCACGATCGGCGCCAACGCCACGGTAGTCTGCGGCACGACGCTGGGGGAGTATGCCTTCGTGGGCGCCGGGGCGGTGGTCACCACCGACGTGCCGGCCTTTGCCCTGGTGGTGGGCGTCCCCGCCCGCCGGGTGGGCTGGATGTGTCGTTGTGGCGAGCGTCTCCAGGTCGTGGCTGGGGCAGCCCGCTGCGAGGCCTGCCAGACCCGATATACCGAAGCCGATGGGGTCCTGACGCTCGTTGACCAAGACTCCCAATCTCGATAATTTGCAAGGCTTTGCAGCCTTTTTGACCTCCTTTCCGGTGATGCGGTGAACGTACCCCTGCTTGACCTGGTGGCGCAGCACACCACCATAGCAAATGAGATCGTCCCGGCTGCAATGGCTGTGATCGAGCGGCAGGCGTTCATCATGGGAGCGGAGGTGGCCGAGCTCGAGGCTGCCATCGCGGCCCTCTCGCACGTGGAGCACGCGGTGGCCTGCGCCAGTGGCACCGACGCACTCCTGCTCCCCCTACGCGCCCTCGACCTGGCGCCGGGTGATGAAGTCATCTGCCCGGCGTTCACATTCTTTGCCACCGCCGGCGCCGTGCACAATGCCGGCGGCACGCCGGTGTTCGCGGACATCGAGCCGGGCACGTACAACCTGTCGCCCGAGGCGGTGGAGGCGGCCATTACGCCGCGGACCCGCGCGATCATCGCCGTGCATCTCTATGGACAGATGGCCGACATGGAGCGGCTCACTGCCATCGCCGCACGGCATGGGATTGCGCTGATCGAGGACGCCGCGCAGGCCATCGGTGCGAGGCGGAAGGTGGGCGACACCTGGCGCATGGCCGGCGAACTGGGCCACGCGGGCACGCTGTCGTTCTTCCCCAGCAAGAACCTTGGTGGCTGGGGCGACGGTGGCATGGTGCTCACGCAGGATGCGGCGCTCGCGAGCCGGCTGGCCCGGCTCCGGCTGCACGGCGGCGCCAAGCAGTACCATCACGACGAAGTGGGGTACAACAGCCGGCTGGACACGCTGCAGGCGGCGATCCTGCTGGTGAAGCTCAGGCATCTGGCCGACTGGAGCGCGGCCCGCCGCGGGCGGGCCGCGCGGTATGATCATCTGCTTCGGTCGATCGGCCAGGTCTGTGTCCCGGTCGTCGATCCCGACGCGGAGCACATTTTCCACCAGTACACCATCCGGGCAGAGAACCGCGACGGCCTGGTGGAGCACCTTCGAAGTCGCGGGATTGGATGCGCCGTCTACTACCCGGTCGGCCTGCACCTGCAGCCCTGCTTCGCGGACCTGGGGTACACGCGCGGCAGCCTGCCCGAAACCGAGCGTGCCATGGCGGAGGTCGTGTCACTCCCGAACTATCCTGAGCTCCGCGATGAGCAGCAGGATACCGTGGTGGCGGCCATCCGCGAGTTCTATCAGTGACCCGCACCGAGGAGCTCCGCTACTGATGTTCGTCACCAAGCCGTTCATCACGGACCGGAAGATCCGGTTCGCCGTGGTGGGATGCGGCCGCATCTCCGCCAACCATTTCGGCGCGCTGGAGCGCCATGCGGAGCGCGCAGACCTCGTGGCCGTCTGTGACATTGACCCGGCCGCGCTGGCACGCGCCGTGGAACGCACCGGCGCGCGCGGCTTCGACTCGCTGGATGCGCTACTGGCCGGCTCCGACGCCGACGTCATTGTGCTGGCCACGCCCAGCGGTCTGCACTCGAGCCAGGCAGTGCGCTGCGCGGCCGCCGGACGGCACGTGGTGACCGAGAAGCCCATGGCCACACGATGGCAGGATGGGAAGGCGATGGTCACCGCCTGCGACCGTGCCGGGGTGCGGCTGTTCGTGGTGAAGCAGAACCGCCGGAACGCCACGCTGCAGCTGCTCAAGCGAGCCGTCCAGGCGGACCGGTTCGGCCGCATCTTCATGGTGAACGTCAACGTCTTCTGGTCTCGGCCAGAGGAGTATTACCAGAGCGCTCCATGGCGAGGAACGTGGGAATTTGATGGTGGCGCGTTCATGAACCAGGCCAGCCACTATGTGGACCTGCTGGACTGGCTCATCGGGCCGGTCGAGAGTGTCCAGGCGTACACGGCCACTCTGGCTCGCCACATCCAGGTGGAGGACACCGGCGTCGTCTCCATCCGGTGGCGCACCGGGGCCCTCGGCAGCATGAACGTCACCATGCTGGCGTACCCGAAGAATTACGAAGGCTCCATCACCATCATTGGCGAGCGGGGCACGGTCAAGGTCGGCGGTGTGGCCGTCAACCACATCGACCACTGGGAGTTTGCGGACAGCCATCCGGACGATGCCAAGGTGGCCGACGCGAGCTATGAAACGACGTCGGTATACGGCTTTGGCCATCCCGCCTACTACGAGAACGTGATCCAGAGCCTCCGCGGCGAGGCGGTGCCCGATACCGACGGCCGCGAAGGACTCATTTCGCTCGAGATTCTCATCGCCACCTACCTGTCGGCTCGTGATGGACGACGCGTGGCGCTTCCCCTGGAGTATTGACTGCATGACCATTGCAGCGGAGCTGATCCGGAAAGCGGAGCGCCGCGAGGCGCTCTTCGGCATCATCGGGCTGGGCTACGTAGGCCTGCCCCTTGCCGTGGAGCTGGCCCGCGCCGGCTACAGGGTCCTGGGCTATGACGTGAACCAGCGCGTGGTGGATGGCCTCAACGCCGGCCGGTCCCACATCAAGGATGTGAAGGACGCGGACTTGCAGGAGATCCGCGAGGGCGGAAAGTTCGAGGCCACCACCGACCCCTCGCGCCTCGCCGAACCGGACGCCATTTCGATCTGCGTCCCGACGCCGCTCTCCAAGTACAAGGACCCCGATGTCAGCTTCATCGTGGCCGCCACGGAGGCGGTGAAGGCAACACTGCGCCGGGGCCAGGCAATCATCCTCGAGAGCACCACCTATCCCGGTACCACCCGGGAAATCATGTTGCCGGCACTCGAAAGCACCGGGCTGGTGGTAGGTGACGATTTCTTCCTCGCGTTCAGCCCCGAGCGCGTGGATCCGGGCAATGCGAAGTATCACACTCGCAACACCCCCAAGGTGGTGGGTGGCATTACGGCGGCGTGCCGCGATGTCTGCTGCGCGCTGTACCAGCCAGCCATCGACACCCTGGTGCCGGTATCCTCTACCGAGGCCGCCGAGCTGGTCAAGTTGCTGGAGAACACCTTCCGCAGCGTGAATATCGGCCTGGTGAATGAAATGGCCATCGTCTGCGACAAGCTCGATGTGGACGTGTGGGAGGTCATCGAGGCGGCAGGCACCAAGCCGTTCGGGTTCATGAAGTTCACGCCCGGCCCCGGGCTGGGCGGCCACTGCATCCCGATCGATCCGCACTATCTCGCGTGGAAGATGCGCGGGCTCAACTACAAGACTCGCTTCATCGACATCGCCGGCGAAGTCAACTCGGAAATGCCGCTTTTCTGGGTGCGCAAGACGATCGACACCCTGAACATGCAGGGTAAGGCCATGCGGGGCGCCCGCGTGCTCGTGGTGGGCGTTGCCTACAAGAAGGATATCGATGACATGCGCGAAAGCCCGGCACTCGACATCATCAAGCTGCTGGAACAGTACGGCGCCGATGTCTCCTACCACGACCCCTTCGTGCCGACGCTGGAGGAGAATGGGCACCGCTTCGCGTCCGTTCCGCTCACGGCCGAGGTGCTCCAGCAGGCCGACGGCGTGCTGATCGTCACCGATCACTCCGCACTCGACTACGAGCTCATTCGCCGCCACGCGCAGCTTATCGTGGACACCCGGCACGCCATGGGGAAGCGCTGACGTGCGCCTGTCCGTCATCGGCAGTGGCTACGTGGGGCTGGTGGCCAGCGCCTGCTTTGCCGAGACGGGCAATGACGTCGTGTGCGTGGAGCGCGACGCGGCGCGCGTGGCGCGCCTGCGTGCCAACGACCTGCCGCTGTTCGAGCCGGGCCTCGAGCCGCTCGTGCGGCAGAACCAGGCCGCGGGTCGGCTTCGTTTTGTCACCGACCTCGCCGAGGCGGTCGCGCATGCCCGCGTCATCTTTGTCGCCGTCGGAACGCCGCCGGGCGCGGGCGGCGAGGCGGATCTCTCGCACGTGCTCGACGTAGCCGATGCCATCGCACGGCATGCGACCGAGCCCACGGTGCTGGTGCTCAAGTCCACCGTGCCGGTCGGCACGACCGCCCAGGTGGCGGCCGTGGTCTGCGACGCCGGCAGTGTCCCGTTCGAGGTCGCGGCCAATCCGGAGTTCCTGAAAGAAGGCGCGGCGGTGGACGACTTCATGCATCCCGATCGTGTGGTGGTCGGGACAGAGAGTTCGGCTGTACGCGCGTTGATGGCCGAACTCTACGGGCCGTACACCCGGCGGGGCGGTGACCGCATCCTTTTCATGGACCCCGCCTCGGCGGAGCTCACCAAGTACGCCGCCAACGCCATGCTCGCCACCCGCGTGTCGTTCATCAACCAGGTTGCCACGCTCTGCGAGGCGGTGGGCGCGGATGTCGCCATGGTCCGCAACGGGATCGGGTCGGACCGGCGCATCGGCCGCGCCTATCTCTATCCCGGTCCGGGTTACGGCGGCTCCTGCTTTCCCAAGGATCTGCAGGCGCTGATCCACACCGCTGAGCGGCTTGGCGTGGAGGCGGACCTGCTCAAGGCCGTGGAACAGGTCAACCGGCGCCAGCGCGCCAGTATCGTGGAA
>DASSHL010000462.1:0-2804 GCA_035692845.1 Gemmatimonadales bacterium | reverse complement strand
CGGCCCTCGCGCACCTCCCTGTCGAGGTCGCGATTGGTGGCGGCCACCACCCGCGCATGCACCTCCACCGGCCTGGTGCTGCCCACCCGTACGACACGATGGTCCTCGAGGACGCGCAGGAGCTTGGCTTGCGCGGCCAGCGGCAGCTCACCCACTTCATCGAGAAAGAGCGTTCCCTGTTCTGCTGCCTCGAAGGCGCCGCGCCTCGTGGCGATGGCGCCGGTGAAGGCGCCGCGCTCGTGGCCGAACAACTCGCTTTCCACCAGCTGCTCCGGCAGCGCGGCGCAGTTGATGGCGATGAACGGTGCCGACGGGTGCGCGCCCAGCCGATGAAGATCTCGTGCAACGAGCTCCTTGCCCGTTCCACTTTCGCCCAGGATGAGCACGGTGCTCGGGATCGGAGCGAGCTGGCGGATGGCCCCCTTGAGCTGCTGCATTGGCTGGCTGCTGCCCACCAGCGACGACTCGCCGACGCGCTCCTGCAGCCGCATCACCTCGAGGCGCAGCCGCCGCCGCTCCAGCGCGGTCTCGATTTCGTGCACCACGCGCTCCATCGGTTCGGCCTTGTCGATGAAGCCGTAGGCGCCGAGGCGAACGGCCTGGATGCAGCGGTCAAAGTCGCCAGTGCCGGTGTAAACGATGACAGGCACTTCCACGCCGCGGTGATGCAGCGTCCGGAGCACCTCGAATCCGTCCATGCCCGGCATCTCGAGGTCCAGCAGGACGCAGTCGACGTCATTCTGCGCCAGCCGCGCGAGCGCGGCCTCACCGCCATCGGTAATGACGGTCTCGAAGTCACCCAGCCGCTTGAGGTCGTACGCATACTGCTCGGCGAGTGGCCGCACGTCATCCACGATAAGAACGCAGGTCACGGGCGCGCATCTCCTGCCAGGGAGCGCGGCAGGGAAATCTCGAAGCGCGAGCCAGCACCCGGGCTGCTTGACGCACGCAGGCTGCCGTTCAGTTCCACCACCAGGCGGCGCACGCTCGAGAGTCCGAGCCCAGTGCCCGATTCCTTGGTCGTATGGAAATCCCGAAAGGCGCGGTCGAGCTCTCCGGCCGACATGCCGCGTCCCGTGTCCGTTATGGATATGGTCACTATGTCAGCTCCGCCTTCCACCGCTGCAGTCACGGTGCCGGCATGATCCGGCAGGCTCTCGATCGCGTTGGCAATGAGGTTATGCAGGATCCGCCGTACTGACGGTTCGTCGCCAGCCACTGCCGCGGTCGAAGCAGCATCGGAGATGTGCACGGTGACCCTCGCGTCGCCCAGGTCGCGGACCACTTCCTCCAGCACGTGGGCCACGACGGCATTCCCGCCGGAGATCCTTGGCGACAGCTGGGCATAGTTGCGGGCCATCTCTTCAAGATGCGCGACACTCGCCGTGAGCGTGGCCTCCCGTTCCCGATAGACGTCCTGCAACGCCGTGGCGTCGTTGCCCGCCGCGAGCTCCGACAGGTGCCGCAGCACATTCCGGATCGGCGCCAATCCGTTCTTGATATCGTGATTCACCTGCCGAGCCAGGTCGCCTGTTGCCGCGCGGCGCTCGGCGTCACGCAGCTGGGCCACGCTGCGGCCCAGCCGGTGTTGCATGGCGCCCAGCGCCGTACTGAGCCGCCCGATCTCGTCGCCTCGGCCGCTGGCAAAATCCTCATCGAGGTGGTCGACATCCATACGCTCTGCCCGCTCCGTCAGGTCCCGCACCGGCCGGCTGATACGTGCGCCGAGCAGGAGCGCGAGCGCGGCGGCGATGATGCCGCTCAGCGCGAGCGCGGTGGCAAGGCGCCGTGAAATGCCATCGCGCAGCGCGGCGACATTGCTCGAGCGTCGCCAGAGAACGATGCGCGCGCGGTCGGCGGCCCTACCAGCCTGGGGAAGCGCAATCTCTGCTATCTCGGCGTGCGCAGGCGCTGAATCGCGGGGAAGGCGCAGGGCAACACCGATACTCGTGTCCCGTGATAGCGACGCGAGCCACGTCGAATCGAGCATGGTGCCGCCGGAGAGCAGCAGCGTCTGGTCGGCTGCCACGACCGCTGCCGTCCGCGCCAGCGCCGGCGCGCTTCCTGCTGGCGTGCGGACAAGCCAGACCTGCGCGCTGTCACTCTGCGGCAGCAGTGGTTCCCGCTGGCCATAGAGATTGCGGAACTGGCTGTTGCTCAGAACCGTGCCCGAGGAGTCCTGCAGCATCAGTGCATTGAGTTCTGATGCGCTGGCGGCGCTCGCCGCATAGTCGATGAGCCAGCGCCGGGCGGAGGTGTCTCCCGCAAGCGCACGCATGGTACGCGTGTCCCGGGCCAGGTCGCGAGCGATGACATCCAACCGGGTGCCGATTGTCGCGCCTTCGTCCGAGAGCGATTCCCGGACATGGGCCACCGCCTGGCGATTCGCGGCCTCTTCGCTGCGCTCCAGCCGAACGGACAGCTCGCGCCGGACGCCAAGGGCGAAGACGAGCAGCGGGACCAGCGCGGCGATGAGCAGGGACAGGATCAGGCGGCCGCGAAAAGTCATGGTGCCAGGCGGGTAATGAGCGTCGCGCGAGTCTCGATGAGGGCGGTCACTCGAGCGCCACAGAAGATGGTGAACGTGCTTTCCCTGGTCATTAGTGGCACGGCCAGCACCACCCCGGCTTCACGGCCGTCGCTCAGCGCCCAGCCGAACTCCCGCTGTTCCAGGCCAATGGATGTCATACCGGCGAGCGCAGCCAGTCGTTCGGCGATTTCACGGGCCACCGTGTCACTGTCGAGATAGGCAATCGTCGGTCTCCTCTCCCGGGCTCGTGCGATGGTGCTGTCACACTGGAACG
>DASSHL010000461.1:0-2149 GCA_035692845.1 Gemmatimonadales bacterium | reverse complement strand
TGCCGGCGACGGCAAGGTCATCCGGCCCAGCGCCCAGAGCCGAGTCGCCCGATCGGGCATGCGGCCAAGCGCCGAGCGCCACCCCGCCGGCAGCCCGTGCCGCAGGCCATGCAGCGCCAGGTCGCGATCGAGTGCATTGCTCCCCCGCGCGGCCTCTTCCACCTGGTCCACCAGTCCCTGCTCGAACGGCGCCCCCAGCGAACTCAGGTAGCGCAGCAGCACCGACGCAGGCAACAGCAGCCGGGCATGCTGCAGGGTCCCAATCAGCCGCTCGGGGTGGAGCGGCGCCTGCTTCGACAGCATCCACGCGTCGCACGCCCACTGCAACGTGGCGCGCTTGGCACTGTAGCAGGCTCGGCCCAGGGCGAGCGCGAGGGCATCTTCCCGCGCGAGCACTCGCGCCGATCGCCCGCCCAGGTCCTGGATCTGGTTGGACGCCAGCAATGCGTCGAACGAACCCGGATGACAGCTCAGGTGAAAGAGAGATGCGTTGAGCCGCACTGGCAGTTCCCGGCCGTGCCGCAGCTCCACGACCCCATCCTCCGATGGCACGCGATGGAATCCCGCCCGCTCGAGCGCACGCGCGGAACGCTCGACGTCGCGTTCAGTCATCAGGAGATCGATGTCATGCGCGTGACGCAGCATCGGTTCGGGATACACCGATACGCCAAGGTCCGCGCCGCCCAGCGCAAGGAAGGTGATCTGTGCCTCATCCAGGGCGCGCAGCACCTCCATCAGGATGCCGCGATAGAGCTCGCTCCGGAGCTCTTCCCGCAGCATCCCGGTGCGGAGGACGGTGAGCAGCGACGGCTCCGCCTCGACGCCATTCCGGCGCAGGTTCCAGGCAAGCAGCGGCCCCAGGCGTTTCTGCTCACCGCGGTCGGTGCGGAAGAGCTCCGCGAGGTCGCGCCCATCCGCCGTGAACGCCTGCCATGCATACCGGCACCGGTCGCGATCAGCCAGGCAGGCCTGCAGCAGCAGGCCTTCATCGTCACCAGGAAGAAGCGCCGCCAGCGCGCGCCTGAGCGCCGGTGCTACCATCCTTCCCGCCGACGCTGGTCAAGCACCTGCTTCAGCAGCGGCACCACATCCATCGGTGACGATGGATGATCGGTCGTGAGGTTCTGGCCGTGGATACGGCGCTCCAGCAGGATCTCCGGCATCACTTCGTACTTCACCTGCCGCATCATCATCCGCACATACCACTCCGTGTCCTCGCCTCGACGCAGCTTCGGATCGAAGACACCGATCCGCTCGAAGACCGCGCGCCTCGCGAGCATGGTACACGGCGAAATGGGAATGACGGGCCACCGGCGTGGGTCAATGCCGGACTGCTCGTCGAACGCCACGTTGCGCATCCCGCAGAAGACAATCTCCAGGTCCGGCCGCTCCGCGAGACGATCCAGCTCGCGCTGCTGCTTTTCCGGATGCCAGAGATCATCGGCGTCGAGGAAGCAGATGAAATCGCCCGTCGCCATGGCGATCCCGGCGTTCCGCGCCGCCGCGGGCCCCTGGTTCTCCTGCCTCAGGTAGCGAAGCTGGTCGCCAAAGCCCCGGACCACGCGGTCGGTGTCATCCGACGAGCCATCGTTTACCACGATGATCTCCTGCGGCGGCACCGTCTGCTGCAGGATGCTGCGAATGGCATCGGCGACGAATCGCTCGCCGTTGAACACCGGCACGATCGCCGTCACCGTGGGTGTCATGCTTCCGCCCTCCGCCGCTGGTCGAGCGAGCGCTTGATGATGGCGAGGAACTCGTCCCGGCTCGCCGCCGCCTGGGTCTTGCTCATGTTGCTGCCATGGATGCGCCGATGCACCAGGACTTCGCGCACCAGGATATCCCTGATGCCGAGCTCCCGGGCCCGGAGGAACCAGTCGGCGCCGTCGCCGTGACCCAGCGAGGGGTCGAAGGGACCGACCCGGTCGAATGTGGCGCGGCTCAGCACCATGCCGATCGAGAGATACGCGGGCGTCGCCTGGTTCTTCGGGTGCTGGCGCTCGAAGTCGTTCCTTGGCTCAAACCCGGGCATGAAGAAGTTCTCTGCCAGGCAGACGGAGATCTCGGCCTCGGGGTGCCCTGCAAGACTGGCCAGCTGCCTTTCGATACGTGTCGGTTCCCATCTGTCGTCAGCATCGAGGAAGGCGAG
>DASSHL010000460.1:0-4339 GCA_035692845.1 Gemmatimonadales bacterium | reverse complement strand
CGCACCAGCAGCATGCCACACGAGAGCGGCATGAGCATCATCTTGTGCGGATCCCAGGCGATGCTGCTGGCATGCCGGAGGCCCGCCACCATGCCACGTCGCCGTGCCGAGAGCCGTGCGGAGGCGCCGTGTGCGCCGTCTACGTGCAGCCAGAGGCGACGTTCATTGCACAGCTGGCCGATACGCTCCAGGTCGTCAAAGCTGCCGGTCGCCGTGGAACCGGCCGTCGCCACAACCGCCATCACCTCGCGACCCTCGGCCTGCAACCGCCCCAGCGTGCGTTCGAGCTCGTCCGCATCCATGCGGAACTCACGCGATGGCACCATGATGACCTGATCCATCCCCAGCCCCAGCTCGCCGGCTGCACGCGTCACCGCGTAGTGCGCGTGCTCGCCGCACACAATGACCGGCGGATGCTCGCCGACACCTCGCTGCCACGCCTCCGGCCGGCACGCGGCGCGCGCCGCGAGCATGGCGGTGAAGGTGGCCTCGGTCCCACCCGACGTGAACGTGCCGCCGGCGCCGGCGGGCAGTCCTGCCAGCTCGCACATCCAGCGGATGACCCTGGTCTCCACCGCCGTCCCGGCAGGCGACATTTCGCGCACCGCCTGCGAATTGTTGAGGACGGAGACAAGGACCTCGCTCCAGACGGCCGCCGGCAGCGGCGCGCTCACCTGGTGGCCGAGGTACATCGGATGCGAGAGGCGGATGGACTGGTGCATGATGAGCTTCTCCGCCTCGCCCAGGATTTCTTCCAGCGACGCTCCTTCGCCAGGAAGCGCGCCATCCAGCCCAGCATACACCTCATCCGCGCCGGTCGGCGTCGTGACCGGGACGTTTCCTGCCACGGATTCGGCCAGGAACGCGGCGGCGAGTTCAGCAAAGCGACGCGCAGCCGCGGGCGTCGCGTCATCGAGCATGCGATGGAGAGTCTCGTCGAGCACTGGCGCTCCGCAGGCGGGCATGGGGAGAGATGCCACTTCAAGATACATTTGTCGGGTCACCCGACTGGAGATTGCCCGTGCGCCCGTCACTGATCCTGCTGGCCCTCGCCGCCGGCGCGGCCGGCTGCCGGCCGGAGCCCGCGCCAGCCGGCGGCAACTCCGACAGCCCAGCCTCCGAGTCGCCGGCCCTCACCCGCCCGGTGAGCGTGCAGCGGGTGAACACCGGCGCCCGTGGCATGATTGGCCAGCTCCGCTGGGCATACTCGCCCGACAGCAGTGCGCTGCTCGCGGTCGAGGATTGGGCCTCCATCGAGGCCGAGCCGTTCTTCGACGGCTTCCGGGTCGCGTCGGAACGGTTCGGCCGGGTGGTGGGACGCGACAGCGTCTGGGACGCAGCGCCCTCACCCGACTGGACCCGGGTCCTCTATGGCGCCGCGCTCATCCTGCATGCCGGAGAGTCCGAATCCCTGTCTCCGGCCACGCTCGACGAGGCGGCTCAGCGCCTGGGCGTCTCGGCGGAGGAAGTGCGGGCCAGCCAGTTCAGCGCCAGCGGCATGGGGCCGGCCGCCGGCTGGGCCAGGCTTGGCATCATGGACCTCAGCAACGGCGAGGCGCATCCGCTCTCGTCACTCACTGGCTGGCGGGTGCGGTGGAACCGGGCAGGCGCGCGGGTCTTCGGCGGGCTGGGCCCGGAGACGGTCCAGGACGATGCACCCTCCACGGTATGGGTCTCCATGACGCCATCGGGCGACTCCGCAGTGCAGTGGACCGGTGCGGCGCCGCTGGACACCGCCACGGTCACCTGGGTCACGGGCCCCACGCTCGATGTCTCGGTCACGCCGGACACGTCGGCCGTCACCCTCACTCGCACAGGGCACACCGTGACCAGCGCGAGCGACACGGTCCGAGTGGACGATCAAATACTCGGGCCCGGTATCGCCATCGCCGCGACCCGCCATGGCTGCTACGTGCTGGCGCTGGTGCAGGACGCTGCCGCGCGGGAGTTCGATCCCAGGTGGCGCGCCGCGATCTATGACGCGGGCTGTGCCCTGCCGGCGGCACAATGAACCCTGGCGAACGCATTGCGGTCGAGATCATCGATGACCCGGAAGCGCTGGCGGGCGCGGTCGCGGCGCGCATCGCCGAGCTGATCGTCAACCGTGACCGGCAGGGAAAGCGCACGGTGCTGGGGCTCGCCACCGGCTCGACGCCCGTGGGTGTCTACCGCGAACTGATCCGCCTGCATCGCGAGGAAGGCCTCGCGTTCCGCAACGTCGTCACGTTCAACCTGGACGAGTACTACCCGATGGCGCCGGAGAGCATCCACTCCTACCGTCGCTTCATGTGGGAGAACTTCTTCTCCCAGGTGGACCTCGAGCCGGAGCAGGTTCACATCCCTCGGGGCGACGTGCCCCGCGAGAAGGTTGCCGAGGAGTGCGCTGCCTACGAGGCAGCAATCCGTGACGCCGGCGGCATCGACTTCCAGCTGCTCGGCATCGGCAAGACGGGGCACATCGGCTTCAACGAGCCGGGATCAGGCCTGGACAGCCGCACCCGGCTGATCACCCTCGACCAGATTACCCGCAAGGACGCCGCGGCCGACTTCTTCGGCGAGGACAATGTCCCGCACGAGGCCATCACCATGGGCGTCGCCACGATCCTGGAGGCGCGGGAGATCGCCATCCTGGCCACCGGCGAGCACAAGTCGGCCATCGTGCGCCGCACCGTGGAGGAGGCGATGGACCGGCAGGTGGCAGCCACCTACCTGCAGCAACATCCGGCCACCACGTTCTACGTGGATCTTGCGGCGGCAGCGGACCTCACCCGTATCGCCACGCCATGGCTGCTGCATGAAATCGAGTGGACCACCGACATGGCGGTGCGCGCCGTGGTGTGGCTCTCCCAGCGCGCGGGCAAGGCCATCCTCAAGCTCACCCCGGCCGATTACACCGAACACCATCTTGCCTCCCTCATGGCGACACACGGCGACGCGGGTGCCGTGAACGGGCTCGCCTTCAACGCCCTCGGCGCCCGCATCCGCGGCCGCTCGAAGCTCCCGCGAGGGAAGAAGATCGTGTGCTTCTCGCCGCATCCCGATGATGATGTCATCTCGATGGGCGGCATGCTGCGGAAGCTGGTGCTCAATGGCAACGAGATCGTGGTGGCCTACCAGACCAGCGGCAACATCGCTGTCTTTGATCATGACGTGCGACGCTACATGGACTTCCTCGAACGGCTGGCGCATGCAGGGGCGATCGAGCGCGATGGCGTCCTGGACCTCGCCAAGCGGGTGCGCGAATTCCTGGAGAAGAAGACGCCCGGCGACGTGGACCTGCAGGAAATCCAGGAAATCAAGCGCATGATCCGCGAATCCGAGGCGGTGAGCGGCATTGAGACTCTTGGGCTCGAGCGTCGCAACGCGCGCTTTCTCAACCTGCCCTTCTACCAGACCGGCAAGGTGCGGAAGGATCCGGTGGGCCCGGCCGATGTCGCCATCGTGCGCCAGCTGCTGCAGGAAGAAGCGCCCGACCTGATCTTTGCGGCAGGCGACCTGAGCGACCCGCACGGCACCCATCGCATGTGCCTGGAAGCGGTGACCCATGCACTGGACGAACTGCACCCGCGCGACAGCGGCATCCGTCCGCCGGTCTGGCTCTACCGCGGCGCCTGGCAGGAATGGTCAGTGACCGACGCCACCTGGCTGGTGACGATGTCGCAGGAAGAGCTGCGCCTCAAGATCCAGGCGATCTTCAAGCACCAGTCGCAGAAGGACTCCGCGCCATTTCCGGGCGGCTATGACGAGCGCGAATTCTGGCAGCGAGTGGAGGCACGGAACAAGGAAACCGCGGCCCTGCTCGATCGGCTGGGACTGGCGGAGTACTTCGCAGTGGAGGCGTATGTGGTTCGATAGACGGGAAGATGGGAAGGCGGGAAGTATCCCGTTCTCCAGCTCTTCCCGTCCTCCCGCCTTCCCGTCTGGCCGTCTAGTAAAACCTTTCCCCCTCCTCCGCCATCGCCACCAACGCGTCCGCCGGATGAAAGCGTGGGCCGTGGCTCGCTTCCAGTGAGCGCAGCATCTGCACCACGCGGCTGGCGCCGAGGTCATCGATCATGCGCAGCGGGCCGCCACGGAACGCGGGGAAGCCGATACCGAACACCGCGCCGATGTCTCCATCGCGCGGGGAGCGCACCACGCCCTCGCCAGCCGCCATCGCCGCTTCATTGAGCATGGCGTAGAGGAGCCGCTGCTGCACCATGGTGGGCGCCATTTCGTCACGGCGCAGGACCCCAAGCAGCTTGTAGACGCTCTCGTCCACCCCCTGCTTCTTGCCGTCAGCGTATTGATAGAACCCCTTGCCGTTCTTCCGGCCCAGCCGCCCCGCCTCCACCATGGT